>CAJWAD010000039.1 GCA_913020245.1 uncultured Oleiphilus sp. | reverse complement strand
GACTTTGTAGAATTAAGCGCCAGCACCACAAAAACAGTCGCTTGGTTTTAAAAAATGCCCACTATTCAACGCGATAAGCTAGGCTTTCTGGTCAACCTCTCCGATTGGACTGAAGCGTTAGCAACTGAGATGGCGGTGGAGGAAGGTATCGAACTAAGCGAGGCGCATTGGGAAGTCATCCATCTATTAAGGGCTTTTTATGCTGAGTTTGCGTTGTCGCCTGCCATGCGTATTTTAGTGAAGCATGTTCGCAGCCAATTAGGTGAGGAAAAAGGTAATAGCATTTACCTAATGCAGTTATTTCCTGGCAGCCCAGCGAAGTTAGCCAGTAAATTAGCCGGTCTTCCAAAACCTGATAATTGCTTGTAACCAATTTATTAACGATTAAACAAATAGCGACGCCATGACCCACGACAACATAAAGCTTTCCGTTCCTGAACATCCGTTCGCCCCTTATGTTCGCATTTTAGGCAAAGGAAAAAAGGGCAGCCGCTCGTTTACCGAGCAAGAAGCTTTTGAAGCGATGCAGATGATTCTTGAAGGCAAGGTTGAGGCACTGCAACTGGGTGCTTTTCTTATGCTTTTACGTGTAAAGGAAGAGTCACCCGAGGAGCTAAGTGGTTTCGTAAAAGCCGTTCAAGCTTGTTCGAAAGCGCCTGAAAACCTCAAGGCCGATTTAGATTGGTCGTCATATGCAGGTAAACGCCGACATTTGCCCTGGTTTATTTTTTCCGCTTTATTGGTCGCTCAAGCAGGCTATCGAGTGTTTATGCATGGCGCCAGCGGCCATACCACAAACAGAATTTATACCGAAACGGTTGCAACTAAACTTGGCCTTCCGGTCTGTGAGAATTGGCAAGAGGTGACGCAGGCATTGGATAATATGAACTTTTGTTATGTGCCTTTGCATGTTATCTCGCCACGCTTAGAAGAAATGATCAACATGCGCAATATACTGGGCTTACGCTCCCCTGTGCATTCCTTATCACGTTTGATTAATCCACTTGCCGCGCCAGCCGTTATCCAAGGTATTTTTCATCCACCCTACGCGCATTCCCATCAACAGGCTGGGCAACTTTTGGGGTACTCATCTCTCACTGTACTAAAAGGCGAAGGGGGCGAAATTGAACGTAACCCGGATAATGCGCTAACGTGTTACAAGTTAAATGATGGTCTTCTCAGCGAAGAAATATGGCCCGCACTGTTTGAGCGACGTCATGTCAAACCCAAAGAGCTGTCATTAGAAAATCTTATCGATGTTTGGCGTGGTGGGCTCGCGGACGAATACGCTGAGGCCGCTATTGTTAGTACAGCGGCAATTGCCTTAAAAACAATACAGCCCCAGCTTAATCAAGGTGCAGCATTAGCAGAGGCTACTAGGCTCTGGCAAGCGCGCGATACCGCGCGATTTTAGCGCGGGTTCGACGGCTTTACTTATAATAGGCGTTATCTGTGACGGTATGGTCAGTTGAATCTTTGACACCGGTGAGCTCTGGAATCACCTCTAACAGCCGTTTCTCAACACCATCTTTGAGCGTAATCGACACCGCGCTGCAACCCTGGCAACCGCCCCCAAAACGCAGCACCGCAACGTTTTCTTCGGTCAGCTCGACCAGCGATACTTCTCCGCCATGCGACGCTAACCCGGGGTTTATATCCGTTACCAGCATATAATTGACGCGCTCTTCTAGACTCGAATCTTCATCGACGCGCGGCATTTTTGCATTTGGTGCTTTGATAGTTAACTGACCGCCCATTTTCTCTTCGGCATAGTCAACAAATGCTTCTTCCAAAAAAGGTATACTTTTGGTTTCGATGTAAAGCTTAAAGCCATCCAGCTCGACAATGGTATCATCGTCTACAATGTCTTCAGATTTGCAGTAAGCTAAACACGTTTCCGCCATTTTAGTACCTGGCTGTGTCACAAACATGCGCACACCCATACCAGAATCTTCTTGGTTCTCAATTAACTGACCGAGATACCCCTGCGCCGACTCAGAAACAATAACCATTTACGAATACCACCTGAATAATCATATTCCACTAAATTAGCGGGCATTCTATTCCTTTTAGCGCAGAGGATAAAGACCTAGTAAAACAGTCATGTATAATCTATATCAAAATATTTCAATATAGTTTTAATTGCGCTATGATGCCACCGTTATAAAGACTGCTAAGTTAACAACGTAAAACGTATGATTGCAGCAAGCCTACACGCATAGTAGTTAAAATCACCTGTTCGGAATGAAGTATGACCAAACCGCAAAATCGTACCGCCCTACTCCACAAAGCTATTGAAGAACGCATTCTCATTCTTGATGGTGCCATGGGCACCATGATCCAACTCCTGGGCTTTGAAGAGGCAGATTACCGAGGCGAACGCTTTGCAGACTTTCACCGAGAAATAAAAGGCAACAACGATTTACTATGCCTAACGCAAGCAGATGCGATTGCTAAAATTCATAGCGCCTATCTAGATGCTGGCGCAGATATTATTGAAACAAACACATTTAACTCGACAAAAGTCTCGCAAGCAGACTACGACATGGAAGAGTTAGTTTACGAGCTAAATTTTGAAGCGGCGCGCATCGCTCGAGTCGAAGCCGATAAGAAAACAGCGGAAACGCCCGACAGACCCCGTTTTGTCGCAGGTGCGGTCGGGCCAACATCACGCACCGCTTCGATAAGCCCAGACGTAAACAACCCAGGCTATAGAAACGTCACCTTCGAAGAACTTTTCGACAACTACTATCAAGCCGTTCAAGCCCTCACCGAGGGTGGCTCAGACATCATTCTTATTGAAACTGTCTTCGATACCTTAAATGCAAAGGCGGCTATATACGCAACAGAGCAATATTTTATCGACAGCGGTAATACGTTGCCTATCATGATTTCCGGCACCATTACCGATGCCTCCGGACGCACACTTTCTGGCCAAACCGCTGAAGCATTTCTCATTTCAGTTAAAAACTGTAAGCCGCTTAGCGTCGGATTTAACTGTGCCTTGGGGGCTGATGCGCTGCGCCCGTATGTAGCCGAGCTATCAAATAAAGGTGAATGTTATATCAGCGCGCATCCGAACGCAGGCTTACCCAACGAATTCGGTGAGTATGATCAAACACCGGCTGAAATGGCTGAAATTGTGCAAACGTTTGCTGAGGGAGGTTATGTCAATATTATTGGCGGTTGCTGTGGCTCAACACCCGAGCATATTGAGGCCATCGCCGATGTTGTAAGTAAGCACCCTGCTCGTAAGATTCCTACCGTACCAAATAAAGTTCGTCTCTCAGGGCTTGAGGCCTTTGTTGCGGATGAAAACACACTCTTTATAAACGTAGGTGAACGTACCAATGTCACCGGCTCACGTCGTTTTCTGCGACTGATTAAAGAAGAGAAATTTGAAGAAGCCTTAGATGTCGCTCGTGATCAAGTTGAAAACGGCGCTCAAATTATCGATATCAACATGGATGAAGGCATGTTGGAATCGAAAGAGGTGATGCAAAACTTCTTGAATTTAATTGCATCTGAGCCAGATATTGCGCGCGTTCCGATAATGGTAGATTCCTCTAAGTGGGAAGTGATCGAGGCTGGCCTGCGTAACATTCAAGGCAAAGCCATTGTTAATTCAATTAGCTTGAAAGAAGGCGAAGACGCATTTGTGGCGCACGCTAACGCATGTTTACGTTACGGCGCAGCCGTTGTGGTGATGGCGTTCGATGAAACCGGTCAGGCTGATACCTTCGCGCGCAAAACTGAAATCTGTAAACGCTCCTACGATATTTTGATTGCCCTAGGCATGCCACCAGAAGATATTATTTTCGACCCCAATATTTTTGCCGTCGCTACCGGTATTGATGAGCACAACAATTATGCCGTAGATTTTATCGAAGCAACCCGTTGGATAAAACAAAATCTGCCGCATGCCAGCATTTCAGGCGGCGTGAGTAATGTATCGTTTTCGTTCCGCGGCAACGACCATGTGCGTGAAGCGATTCACTCGGTGTTTTTATACCATGCTATTCAAGCTGGTATGAATATGGGGATTGTAAACCCAGGTCAGTTGGTTATTTACGATGAAATTGAACCAGAGCTCAAAGAACGAGTTGAAGACGTCGTTCTAAATCGCCGGCCTGATGCAACTGATCGCTTACTCGAAATTGCAGACAACTACCAAGGTGTTGCAGGCGAGAAACCGGTTGAAAACGAAGCATGGCGCGAGCTACCCGTTACCAAACGGCTCGAACATGCGTTAGTGAAAGGTATTACCAGCCACATTGTTGAAGACACCGAAGCGGCGCGCGTAGAAGCTGACCGTCCTATTGAGGTAATTGAAGGGCCCTTAATGGCCGGCATGAATGTGGTCGGCGATTTATTTGGCGCCGGTAAGATGTTTTTACCTCAAGTGGTGAAAAGCGCCCGTGTCATGAAACAAGGCGTCGCCCACTTAATACCGTATATCGAAGCAGAAAAAGGCGCTAAGCAAACAAGCAAAGGCAAAATTCTCATGGCGACCGCAAAAGGCGACGTACATGATATTGGGAAAAACATTGTTGGCGTGGTGTTGCAATGCAATAACTATGAGGTCATCGACTTAGGCGTAATGGTGCCTGCCGAGAAGATCTTAGCCGCGGCCAAAGAGCACAATGTTGACGTTATCGGCGTAAGCGGTTTAATTACGCCCTCTCTCGACGAGATGGTGCATGTGGCGAAAGAAATGCAACGTGAAGGGTTTAACATTCCACTCATGATTGGCGGAGCGACGACCTCAAAAGCGCACACAGCGGTTAAAATCGAACCACAATATGAAAACGGGTTAGCGGTTTATGTGACCGATGCGTCACGGAGTGTAAGCGTAGCAACCTCGCTAATCAGCGAAGGCTTGCGTGAAGGATTTGAAAAAAACGTACGCGAAGAATACGAAGTGGTGCGCGAACGCCGCAAAAATCGCGTTAGTCAGAAGTCACTACTAACTTATGAAAAAGCCTGCGCGAACAAGCTGTCACTTAATTGGGATAATTATGACGCACCCAAGCCAAGCTTTACGGGTTTAAAGGTGTTTGATGATTTCCCGCTGGAAGAGCTGGTTGATTACATCGACTGGACACCGTTCTTTATTTCTTGGGATCTCGTTGGGAAGTATCCAAAAATCCTAAACGATGAGATAGTCGGCGAAGCAGCGACCAGTCTTTTTAATGATGCACAAGCAATGCTCAAGACGATGCTGGCCGATAAACGTATCAAAGCAAAAGGTGTAATCGGTTTTTGGCCGGCCGCCAGCGTTGAAGATGACACTGTGATTGTCTTTGAAGATGAGACGCGCACAACTGAGTTAACCCGCGTTCACCATATTCGACAGCAAACAGAAGTGGCAGGTAAACCCAACCTTTCTCTCGCCGATTTCGTGGCCCCCATTGAGAGCGACGTAAAAGACTATATCGGCGGCTTTGCCGTCACTGCAGGCTTGGGCGCTGAAGCGCTAGCAGCCGATTACGAGGCACAGCATGACGATTACAGTGCCATTATGGTGAAAGCACTTGCTGACCGCTGCGCAGAGGCATTCGCCGAATGTATGCATGAGCGCGTGCGCAAAGAGCATTGGGGCTATGCGAACGACGAACAACTCGACAATACTGCGCTGATTAAAGAAAAATACCAAGGGATACGACCTGCGCCAGGTTACCCAGCTTGTCCAGACCATACCGAAAAAGCGGCGCTATTCAAGTTACTGAATGCTGAGGAAAACGCAGACATGCACTTGACGGAGCACTTCGCGATGACGCCTGCCGCTTCCGTCTCTGGGTTCTACTTTTCTCATCCAGAATCAAAATATTTTAATGTGGGTAAAATTACGCGCGACCACGTCGATGCCTATGCGAAACGCAAATTGATGAGCATTAACGAGGTAGAGCGCTGGTTATCACCGGTTTTAAATTATGACCGATAAGTTTTATCGATAAGATTGATAGAAAGTTACCTATCCATCTGTTTAACCGTTGACCAAAAACTGCTAATATCGCGCCCCAAATTTAGTGGAAAGCCTCATAGAAGGTATCCGAAATAACTCCTGAGACCCTATATGTATAAGTACGACGGTATCGACACGCAAATTATTCAAGAGCGTGTGACACAATTTCGTAAGCAGACGCAACGCTATTTCGATGGCACGCTCGCCGCAGACGATTATCTGCCTTTGCGCCTACAAAATGGTTTATATGTTCAGCGCCATGCCCCCATGCTTCGTGTTGCGATTCCATACGGCATGATAAACAGTCAGCAAGTTCGCAAACTCGCTGACGTGTCACGCAAGTATGATAAGGGTTACGCGCATTTTACGACACGCCAGAATGTACAATTCAATTGGCCCGAAATAGGCGATGTGCCAGACATTCTAGCCGATCTTTCTGAAGTAGAAATGCACGCAGTCCAAACGAGTGGTAATTGCATTCGCAACACCACGACCGACCAATTCGCTGGCGTGATTAATAACGAAATAGTTGACCCGCGCCCTTACTGCGAAATCATTCGTCAGTGGTCTACCTTTCACCCAGAGTTTGCTTATCTACCGCGAAAGTTCAAGATTGCTGTAAATGCCTGCCCTGATGAAGATCGCGCTGCAATTTTGGTTCATGACATCGGTTTAGAAATCTTAAAAAATGACGCAGGCGAACTCGGCTTTAAGGTGTTCGTAGGTGGCGGTTTGGGCCGAACGCCCATTATTGGGTCTGAAATTCGTTCTTTTTTACCCGAACAAGATCTTCTGACTTACCTTGAAGCCATACTTCGGGTTTATAACCGTCATGGTCGCCGTGATAACAAATATAAAGCCCGAATCAAGATCTTGGTCAAAGCAAACACTCCAGAAAAGTTTGCCTCGATGGTTGAAGACGAATGGCAACATTTAAAAAACAGTGACACCAAGCTAACCGCCGAAGAGATCGCACGCGTGAAAGGGTTTTTCCTCGAACCTGCTTATGACGAGTTAACAAATAATCCTGCGAGTTATATACAGGCAAAAGAGGGTTCAACGGCCTTTTCAAATTGGATCAAACGCAATACGCACGCGCACAAAAAAGATGGATACCGTATCGTCACGCTGACCTTGAAAAAAACAGGTATCCCACCCGGTGATGTGACGGATAAGCAGTTGGAAATTATCGCCGATCTTGCAGACCAGTATAGTTTTGGTGAACTGCGTGTGACGCATGATCAAAACCTTGTCCTTTCGGATGTTCGTCAAGATCAACTCTTCGAGGTATGGGAAAAAGCACGCTCAGCAGGATTTGCAACGCCGAATCTGGGTATGCTGAGTGATATTATATGCTGCCCTGGCGGTGACTTCTGTGCCCTAGCGAATGCTAAGTCTATTCCGATTGCAGACGCGATTCAGAGTAAGTTTGATGACTTAGATTACCTATATGACTTGGGCGAAATTGACCTAAACATATCTGGATGTATGAACGCATGCGGTCATCATCATGTTGGTAACATTGGTATTTTGGGTGTAGACAAACGTGGCCAAGAGTTTTACCAAGTATCACTTGGGGGCGACTCTGGCAAACAGGCTTCCGTGGGTAAAATCCTTGGTCCCTCTTTCGCTCAAGAAAGCATGCCGGAGGTGATCGAAAAAATCCTTGACGTGTTTGTTGCAAACCGTACTGACGAAGAACTTTTTATCGATACTTTCAAACGTATCGGTATGGCCCCATTTAAGGAGCGTGTTTATGCAAAAGCTGATTAAAAATGGGCTGATTCAAACGTCTGAAGAGGACGTTCTAGATAAAGCCTTCGATGGTTCGCTTCCCAGCAACTCAGCGCTAGTGCCGTTGAGTTATTTCCTGGTACATACCGATGCCGTGCTTGCGCAGAGCAACTTGGGCGTGTGGATAGACAGTGATGAGACCCCAGAGGACTTAGCGCCCTATGCTGATAAGTTGACGCTAATCGCCATTAATTTCCCAAAGTTTGCAGATGGTCGCGGATATTCGTTTGCGCGTATTCTGAGAGAACGTTTCGGTTTTACTGGCGAGCTACGTGCAATTGGTGACGTCTTGCATGATCAGCTGTTCTATCTTAAGCGTTGTGGCTTTGATGCCTTTGCTATTCGTGAAGATAAAGATGCAACCGCTGCACTAGAAGGCTTAGGTGATTTTAGTGAAAATTATCAAGCGGATGTCTTACAAACCAGTCCGTTGTTCCGTCGACGTAAAAGCTTAGCTTAGAAGAAAAAACCGCCTAATGGCGGTTTTTTAGTTTTTCTCCAACAACACTCACGTCAGCAATAATTAACAGGCTATTCCCGGCTGCTAAATTAACTCAAAACGCCTTCACCACGGCTTAACACATCCGATAAGACTTGCAGCTCCTTTGCATACGGTTTTGAGGCCTTCATCGCATCGCGATAAATTGGCTGCCGTACTTGCGCAACACTGGCTGTGCGCACGGCGCGTTTGTTTTTGTGGAACATTAAACAATCCGTTTCCATGTCTAGGCCGCAATGCTTGAGCAAGCGCTCTATCTCAGTTTCCGAATCATTCACCATCGCCTCGTAATTTGCTTCATAAATACGCCCGGGCAACTGTGTC
The DNA here is from genome assembly GCA_913020245.1 of uncultured Oleiphilus sp. Taxonomy (GTDB): domain Bacteria; phylum Pseudomonadota; class Gammaproteobacteria; order Pseudomonadales; family Oleiphilaceae; genus PZPK01. The sequence continues at coordinate 16,610 of CAJWAD010000039.1, read as the reverse complement.
TTCCAAAACGTCATCAACTGCTGGTATAGGTTGTAATATTTGCCTAGTTCATCCAATTGATTCGTGTAAGCGTGGCTACCACTGAAGTTTTGTTTGTAAATAGAGAAGCATGTTTCCAGTGGATCCCGCGTACAGTGGATCACTTTGGCATTGGGTAACGCGCTGGCGATATAGCCTAACAACATAAAGTTATAGGGCATTTTATCGGTAAAAATAGGCAGTAACGTATCACCGCGTTGCGTCTGCATGGTGCGTACCGCTGAAAGATAGCCCTTAACCGCTGTGATGCAGCTTTCCGCGCGCGTTGAAGCAGATCCACTCCCCAACACCGTATCACCATATTGCTCGAACTGCGTACGCATCATCTGCAATTCACCTTCAGCTTGCACCTGTGAATGTGAACCAAGAATTTGTTCAATCAATGTGGTTCCAGAACGCGGCATACCAAGTATAAAAATCGGCGCTTCATCCTGAATAGAAATGGGTTCAATATGTTTGACGAAGCTGGCCGTAAAGCCAGTCCGTAGATTGCTAAATTGCTGCTTCGTTTGTTCGTGTGAGTAGGTGTAGTTGGCGCGATTTAAATCATTACCCTGCTTTAGATACACGAAGCTTTCGGTACTTTTACCTCGCTTTTCGTAATACATACTTAGCACATAGGCTATGTTCATGCGCGCGGCAGGTTCCAACCCACCCGCTAAAAGGCGTTGCTCATATTGTGGGACAATCTGCTCTAGCACAACGTCTTTTTTACCTTTACCGTGGATGATCAAATTTCTGATCACACCAATCTGACCAGGATTTATTTGCACGGCTTTGGTAAACGCTTTATAGGCTTTATCACCCTCACCTAGTCGGCTGAGCGCCATCCCTTTATAGTTATAGGCGGCCGCGTTTTGTGGATTATGCTTTAACAGCTGTTTGGTAAGTTCTAATGCCTCATGCTCCTTGTGATTCGCAATTAAGACACCCGCTAACTGCTCAACCAATTTCACCTCGCTCGGCTTCAGCTCTAAAAGTAAACGAAGCCATTTTTCGGCGTAAGCATTTTCACCTAATTGACTCGCTACATTGACTGCCTGATTTAATAACTCGGGGTCGTTTGGTATCGCGTTAATGGCAACAGAGAAAAGTGGCAGTGCCTCGCGCGCACGCCGTGTGCGAATTAAAATAAGGGCTAAACGTGCACAAACCACCGCATTTTCAGCTTGTTGCGATAGAATTTCACGGTAACGTATTTCGGCTTCGTCTAATTTACCTGATTGATGTAATTTGCTGGCTTCGTCGAACAGCGCTTGCATGAAGGGGCCTTAACAAAATGTCTAGAAATAGAAAGTGGACGTTAGCATATTCGTGCACGCCAAAACGCTAAATATTACGCATTACAAAGTATTCTGCGCGATTAAACAAATAAGCTGTACGCTCTAGGTTTTTCTAAGCTTTTTATACTCGCTCGTAAATTTAGCTCAAAGCGCTCCAAGCTCTGAATGCTCGCTGCATCAACTTCACGCTTCAAGTCATCCAGTAGCGGTAACCATGTTTTTAAGAAGGGTTGAAAGGCCTCTAGGAAGTCAAGTAAATCGACTGGGCATTCATGGGCGTCAGCGTTAAAACCTTGCACACCGGTTTCATTAACAAAAATATCGAGTTTCCGAATTTTTTCGCGTAACTGACTGACATAGATGAGGCTATCTTGCGTGAGCACTTCAGCACTAAAATGCAGCGCCGCATTATGTAAGTGAGTCAATGCGTGAATCTGCGTTTTATAACGCTGGCTGTTACGCTCAGAACTACGTAATGCCCCCATTGCGACACAAGACGTATTGATTAAGTCATAAAAGGCGCCGTTTACTTGTTTAAAATATAAAACACTGGCCACTTTCAAATAAGGCAGGCAATTATCGAGTGATGAATAGCCCGAGCATATGGCCATCTGATCACACAACTGATTAGCGACAATCAATATTTGTTGCGTTACCGTTAATTGTGATTCATTTACCCCCTTAGGATACCCACTCCCGTCTTCGCAAGCATGATGAGTTAGAATCATATTAGAAATTTGGGTTTCTTCGGTAAAAACATGTTCAAAGTAACTCACACTAACAAATGCTTGACTGCCTTGATCCACAGAGGTCGGCTCTGCCTCGTTTACTGCTGAGCCTGCTGGTGTTCGACTCGCGCCGCCGTCAATAGACAATACCGAGTGTTTTAAATAATTCTGAATGTTGACACCCTGCAAGTAGTTGCCAATATCTTGCGAGAGCCCCGCAATGAAAAGCTGTCTGCACGTATGCTCTTCATAGCCAAGCTTTCGCGCCACAATGTAGCTTATCCATGCGCAGAATAATCCGCGTTCAAAATCCATTTGAGATTGGGTATGTAGATCTGTTAAAGCGTGCATCAGATCAGGGTAGGCTTCTAATTCTTGCGCATGACAAGCTAGCTCACGCCAAGCACAAAAGTGCTCATTTATGCGTGACAGTGGCTCATGAAACATCACGAGCGTGCGGATCGCCTCCATCAACCCCGCACTACTTATTGAAAGCGTCTTAATCGACCCTTTGTTTATGCTCATTACTGCACTCCTAATACTGCTGAAGTGAGACCGGCCACTCCTATAAATTAGGCATACAAATCCTCGATCTCTACTTTAAAGATAGGAAACAAATAAGGGTTCTTCAAAGAAGTAATTATGAACTTATGTAACGAATCCGATCCCGCTATTTTTGTGCTATACGGATCAATAACTTAGGTTTAAAAACTCGAAAATAAGTAATCAGGAGATCTGAAATATTATTTAATAAAGTAAGCCACTGCTCATTTAGCGTCGAGCAACAATTACTCGATCGCGATATTATTGGGGTCAAAGTCTAATTCCGAACCACTGCTTGAAATCGGCATTTTTTCCGGTTTTCGGTTATTCACAATGGGCTTTATAGCCAGTGACCGGTCAATACTGGTGTCTGCGTTCGTCTCTACTAGAGGCGGTTGCGTGAGGGGGGGGGCAATGACAGCCACACGCTTCAATTTGGATTGCGCGAGCTCACCTTCTGCTCGAAGATCCTCACTTTCTTGAAGCGATTTCACTAGCGCATTTGTTTTCTGGCTAAGCTGTGATTTCAGTCGTTTTACGGCTTCATTTTGCTCATCTAGATTCGTGACCGTAAATTCTAACTCGGTCTGCGTTTCTTTATGGCGCTTCAGAAGCGCTTGATAGGCATTTTTGCGTTGTTCCAATTGTGTTACCTGCGCCGTTAAATCAGCCTGATTTTGCTGCACTAACGCTGCCAACTCTTTATTGCTTTGCTCGGTGCTTGAAATCAATTTAGCTTGTAACTCTTTTTCATCTTGCAAAAAGCTAAGCTTGGCTTTTTGGGCGGCAATCAGTTTATTCGTTAAAACAAGCTCTGTCGTCGATTCGCCCTGTGCTTGCGCTAAATCATGATGTTTCGCTTTCACCGCTTGCAGTGCTTCTTCTAGCGAGCGTAATTCAGTCACGCTTTTTAACTTATCATCATTAAGCTTAATCACTTCCTGCTTTGATTTAACCAACACTTGCTCGGTTATGAATAAATCTAGTTTATTGTCTTGAAGCTCGATGTATAAAAAAACTGCGCTCGCCGCCGCGCAGAATAACAAAACAAAAAGTAGCGGCGCCGCGATGCTTAATACTCGATTACGCGCCTGTAAATGCTGCATCCATTGTTTGGCATACTCGGTGGTCGCGCCCGTATCTGAAAGCGTTGAGCTGCTCTCCTGTGTCATCTTGATAAAAACCTCATTAGAGACCCTTGTGATGCCTATCTTTCGCACGAAAAAAACGCCAAAATAGACCTTTAAACGTAAGATTAGCACGCATATTAATTTGCGATACCCCGATTACCTGACGAAGTTGCAATGAACGACCTATATACAAATATCGCACACTCAAATTTTGGCCAGAACCTATTCAAAGCCCTCAATCTTCCAACGCCACCAAAACTGAAGCGTTCGCCAGATGAAGTACTCCCACATGCACGAGGCCGTATTCTTATCGCCGGTGCAAAAAATGCGAAAGTACTCAAACACTTGCTTAATTATCTTGCCAAACAGAAGGTGAGCTTAAACACTCCCTTATGGGATGATGAGCAGATCTCTTTATTCGCGAGCCACAATACGCAAGCGCACATCGACACATTTGGCTTATCGACAAGCTCTAATCATAAATTCAAAGGCTTAATATTTGATGCGACAGGCATCAAAAAAATTGCAGAGCTTAAAGCGGTTTACAGTTTTTTTCATCAAGCCTTGAATCACCTAAAAACAGGTGGGCATGTGATCATCATAGGCCTTGAAGTACAAACAGAGCTGGGCGCCGAACAATACGCATGCTTGCAGGCACTTGAGGGTTTTACAAAATCGCTAGCAAAAGAGGTAGGCGCAAAAGGTGCCAATGCGAACCTAATTCGTGTGCAGCCAGGTTCTGAACGTCAACTCGACGCCACGCTAGCGTTTTTTTTATCGCGTAAATCGTCTTACGTGACAGGTCAAAGCGTCTCGCTTGAAAAATCTCGCTTGGCGAGCAAAATAAGCTGGCATAAACCTTTAGCAGGTAAAACGGCCCTAGTCACCGGCGCCGCATTTGGTATCGGCGAAGAAACCGCCCGAATACTAGCAAGAGATGGGGCCGCCGTAGTGTGTCTAGATATTCCGGCTAACCAAGCGAAACTAAATCAACTCGCGTCAAGCCTGGGCGGTCATGCATTATGCATAGACCTGAGTGAAAAAGATGCCGCAGAACAGGTGTTGGTTGCGGTCACCTCGCAACTTGGGGTTGTGGATATTGTTATTCATAATGCGGGGATCACACGAGACAAAACGCTCCGTAAAATGCCAGATAATTTCTGGGAGCAAGTACTCGATATTAATTTAGATAAAATAACGCAAATTAATGAGGTGCTTCTCAATGCTAAAGCGATTGCGAGCAAAGGTCGTATCGTCGGTGTAAGCTCAATCTCGGGCATTGCAGGTAATTTTGGTCAAACAAACTATGCGGCATCCAAAGCAGGTTTAGCCGGCTATACCGCCGCATTAGCAGCCACATTGGAGAACGGCATAACAATAAATGCGGTCGCACCAGGCTTTATTGAAACCCGCATGACCAACAAAGTGCCGTTTATGACACGCGAGATAGGGCGGCGAACTAACAGTTTTTCTCAAGGAGGTCTCCCCTTGGACGTAGCTGAGGTGATTAGCTTTTTTTGCCACCCCGGCGCACAGGCCCTGAACGGCAATGTACTGCGTGTTTGCGGGCAAAGCCTTCTAGGTCGTTAATTCACGGGTTGATTGGCAGCACATCTAAAATTGTGAGTGGGTCAACACGCTCACCTTTCCAGTTCATGCGCCAATCTAAATGCGGCCCTGTGGAACGGCCACCACTGCCTACTTCAGCGATTTTTTGTCCTTTTTGGACCGTGTCGCCAACCGCTACCAACAGTTTACTTAAATGCAGAAAACTGGAACTTAAACGGTGGCCGTGATCAAGGATTAAGGTGCCACCAGAATAATACATATCTTTGTGAGCAAGCGTAACAATGCCTCCCGCGGGTGCCGTAACCGACGTGCCAGTTGGCGCGGCGTAGTCGATACCATAATGCGGCCTTTTAGGTACACCGTTATATACACGCTGACTGCCGTAGACCCCTGTAATACGCGCGTCTTTTATTGGTAGCTCGAAGCGTTCGTTAAAATAAAGCGCTTCAAAATACTGTTTGCGCGCCGCTTTTACTTGCCCAGTTTCTTGTTTAATTCTGGCCAATCTATCGGGGTTTGGTGTCACACGTGATTGAGGCACCCCTTCGATTCGCTGGATATTGTACTGCCGCGTTTTAACCGTCAGCGCTAGCGTTCCTTTTTCACCATTTATGTATTGCCAACGCAATTGTTGCTTGGATTTTGCATCACGGCCAAAACCGATCACAAACCAACCCTCTTTGCTCACCGCGATCTCGCGATCGTTTAACCAAAGCATTGATCCCGTCTCTGTTTTACCGCGTACAATACTACCCTGCGTAAACTCACCATATAAACTGGGCGCACTTTCATTCGAATGAAGAGTGCCGGTATAAAAAACCAAACTAATGAGCAAAACGATTATGTGAGGCATAAATTTTTCACCAACTGTGAGCAAAGAATATAATCATAGATTATCTTTTAGATTCATATAATAGGCTGAATCAGAGTAATCTATAGACAAATAAGCACTACCCTGAGGTTACGATATGGCAAACATAGAAAACAGTCAGCAGGCACTTTTTGAGCCCAGTAAATCGCAATTTCACCTAGATCCCGGCACGTTTACTTTTCATCCAGACTTTCTTGGCGCACAACTAGCATCGCACTTATTCGAGACACTGAGTGATCAATTACAGTGGGAACAATCGACTATCCGAATGTTTGGTAAAACAATCCAAATCCCTCGGCTACAAGTTTGGATGGGTGACAAAGAGGCGCATTACCGTTACTCAGGTAGTGATTTCGAACCGGCGCCTTGGCATGAGCAAATTTATCAATTGAAAACAAAAATCAGTGCACGCACTGGGCATGTTTTTAACTCAGTGCTTTGTAACCTTTATCGAGACGAAAATGATAGCGTTGCCTGGCATGCAGACGATGAACCCGAACTGGGTCCAACGCCTGTTATTGCCTCATATAGTCTAGGCGCTTCGCGTCCGTTTGAATTACAACTCAAAGATAAGGAGGGCCGACTTCGGCGAAAACCCGTCAAAATAGACTTACCGCATGATAGTTTACTGGTGATGCATGAAGGTATACAGACCGATTGGCAACACCGCATCGCGAAACTTAAACGACCGACGGCACCTCGAATCAATTTAACGTTCAGGCATATCCTAAGCAACAAAAGGGGCTAGCCTAGGGGCAACTCGCCTAAATGCTAACTTTCTTTTTTTACCGTTTCTTCTGGCCCCGAGTCTTCGCCACGTAAGCGTTCAAATTTAGCCAGAATTTCCCCAAACAACGAATGGTGAGGATAATTACCTGCTCTATCTTTTCGCCCAGGATGCTCGCCAATTAACAGCTCTAAAGCTTGATCTGCTGTTTCGACCGTATAGATGTGAAAAGTTTTTTTGGAGACCGCATCACGAACTTTAGGATTCAACATCAAGTTAACGCGGTTCGTTGCTGGCAAAATAACCGCTTGCTCGCCGGTTAATCCTAAAATTTCACAGGCATCAAAAAAACCTTCAATCTTCTCATTGACCCCACCCACCGGCTGCACCTGACCAAACTGATTCACAGAACCTGTCACAGCAAACTGTTGTTTTATGGGCCGATCACCTAAAGAAGAGATTAATGCGCAGAGTTCAGCAAGGGAGGCACTGTCGCCATCTACCTCACCGTATGACTGCTCAAAAGCAATACTTGCCGATAATGGCATGGCCTTGTACTTCGCAAATAACGTAGATAAATAGGATGATAAAATCATCACGCCTTTTGTGTGAATATTGCCGCCCAAACGCGCATTATGTTCGATATCAATAATGTCACCATCACCAAAGTAACAGTTTGCCGTCACGCGATTAGGCATACCAAACTCTACCCCACCCGTGCTTAGCACCGATAAAGCATTTATCTGCCCGACAACGGAATCGGCAACGCTTAGAAGCGTTGAGCCATTGCGCAAAGAATTAAACATTTGATCTTTAATACGTCCATTTCGATGCTGATCACTTTCTAAAGCACGCTCAACATGCGAATGACGAATCATATTAGAGCCTTGCTCCTGTGCCCAGAAATTCGATTCTCGAAGCAAATTAGCAATATCAGACGCATGCAAAGATAGCTTCGTCTGATCTTCGGCCTGACGCGAACTGTACTCAATAATGCGCGCAATCGCTTTTCTATCGCAATGTAAAAAACCTTTATCGTGAACGAGACTCGAAATAAACTGTGCATATTGCGTTTGGGATGCTTCAGTGCGCGGCATTTCATTTTCGAAATCTGCAATAACTTTGAAGAGCTCCAAAAACTCTGGATCGTAATGCTGCAGCAATAAATAGGTTTGCCGATCACCGAAAAGGATGAGCTTAACACGCAGCGGAATAGCCTGAGGCTCTAGCGATATGGTGCCACTGAGGGTCACCTCTTTCTCGAGTGAATTGATTTGTAATTCACCGGCACGAATCGCGCGTTTCAAGCCATCCCAGACGAAAGGCTGCTCAAGCACTTTCGCCGCGTCTAATAGCAAATACCCGCCATTTGCTCTATGCATACTTCCGGGACGGATGAGCGAGAAATCGGTAAATACCGTGCCTTTATACGTTACACTCTCAACGTAACCAAACAAATTATGATAATTTGGATTTTCCTCCACAATGATAGGTGGTCGATTATTGTTATGATGCACTAATACGTTAATTTGATAACGTCTGGGTAACTTTTTATCGAGGGTCGCATCTGCTAATGCACCCTGCTCTTCGCGCTCTTCTAAGAAAATATCAAGATTTAAGATAATATCTTGTTGCAACAATTCTAGATAATCTACGACACCTTTGAAGGCTTTGTACTTATCGACTAAGCTATCAATCAAATGCTTTGATACTGCTAATACGACCTCTTCATTAAGCGCTTGTTGTTTGTCGACAAACTCCTGCTCCCAAACAGCCAATTGACGTATAACGCCGCGCAATTTTACTTCGAGCTTCGAAATAATCTCGTCAAATTTATCTTGTTCAGTTTGTGTCAACGTATCGAACGACTCGGCGGTATGCGCTTCGGCACCGTTCATGGCGGTTAAACGATAACCACCTGGCGTCATAATGGTGAGCATTACTTTTTTACGCTTTGCTTGCGCGGCAAGCTTTTCTAATGCCTCTTCCTGGATCACGGCATAATCGTTTTTCAATTTCTCCGCACGTTCAAAATAACTATCGTTATCAAACGCTTGAGGTATCGCTTTCATCAAACGCTGCATGAGTTTTTCTATGTCACGCTTTAGGGGTAAACCGGTTCCGACAGGCAAATGCAGAACATGAGGCGATCGTGGTTCTTCAAAATTAGCGATATAACACCAGTCATAGATTTCGGGATCGTCTTTAATTTTTTTACTTAGGTAACGGAGCATCATCGTTCGCTTTCCTAAGCCGTTCCGCCCGATTGCATATACGTTGTAACCACTACCCGGCATTGCCATCGCAAAACGCACGGCTTCTTGTGCACGTGTCTGGCCAATGATGTCGTCTAGCGGCGGTAATTGTTTTGTGGAGTTTTTCGGGATGACGCGAGATTTGCAATCTTGATACACATCTGAGGCGGCGAGTTTCTTCACTGGGAATCCTTAAAAAAAGCAAGCTAGGAGCGATCTTAGCATACACCGATGCCACATATAGCTGGCAAGTGCTTTTACAAAATTACGCATCGACTAATAAAGTCTTGGCAACTTCCGCCGATATAATGAACAATGTGGTTAAATAATGACCTATAAACTAAGCGGTAAAGATTGTGTTTATCATACCTCCAAATCAAGTTCAGGCTCCGTTGAAGTCAAAACGAAGCGTAAGCACTGAGAAAATTGGCGATAAGCCAAGAGAAGAGACCAGTTTAGAGCGTCGTCGAAGGGATCGGCGTAAAGAGAGACGCGCCATTGGTTTTGCTGATAGACGTCTCAAGAACAGACGCGGTGCGGCCATCAGACTCGCGACAAAGAATGGAAAGCTAACAAAGGATCTCTTCCGAAAAGGCCGGCTTGTTGATGTGCAAGTTTGATTGATCACCCATCTTTGCCTGAGAGTTGAGTTGAGATCAAATAGATTTTAAACTACTGATAATACTTGCCAGTGCATCAATCAAACAAACAACATGCATAAAAATAAACTCATCAACTGGGTAGAGCGCCGGATAAAAGCGCGGCACAAAACACCCGACCTACGTTTAGGCATTCGTTACATCGGATTTTTCCGTCTTTTCCGGCCGGCTATCAAGGCGCATTGCCTCGACTTCAACCGCTACGGTATGGCAATTACTTCGCCTTACGGCTTCAAAGAGAAAGAGATTGTTTCTGTTAATTTTAAAGGGCGTTACATCACGCAATCGAACGTAAAAGCAAATGTGACTGCCTGCGTCAAACAGGAAGAAGGTTATCGAATCAGCATGGTCTTTTGCTACGCAAAAGACGCACAACATTACAGCCGAAAAGTAGACAATGCACTATCTAGAATAGAAAGCATTTATGGGCAAGACAAAAAAAATTGACGTACAAAATATACGTTCGTATTTGAGAAAGAGAGTTAGACCAAAAATAATCATAATTCGTTCCAACAATAATAAAGATAAAAATCATGTCGATCGACCTAAACACGCTCAAACAGGGCGTAGAAGAAAAAATAACCTTTGTTAAACGCTGCGGCTTAACGTTAGTTGAGGTGAAAGAAGGCTCTGTTACCTGCGAAATGCCGGCCGAAGGCAATGAAAACCATATTGGTTCAATGTATGCCGGTGCTTTATTTACGTTAGCGGAGATACCGGGTGGCGCATTATGGATGCTGCATTTTGATGTAACACGTTGCTACCCAACGCTAAAATCTTTCACCATTGACTTCCTGAAACCGGCCAAGGGAAATATTCGCTTTTCCTTAGGCCTAAGCAAGAAAAAAGTGCAACAGCTCAGTGACACCTGCATGGAAAAAGGAAAAGTAGAGTTTGTATTGCAGGGTGAGCTGACCTCTGAAGAGGGGCTCGTTGTTGCGCGCACTCGTGGAACCTATCAATTAAGAAAGTATTAGAAGAACTCCAGACTGCCTGCGTCTTCCACTGCCTCAGTTTTTTCTAGGTAAGTGGAATCCAGCAAATGCACGAGTGAGTCATCCTGCATACACGCCACCATTGGGAACAAAAGATTGATATTTTGGTTGGCATTATTGAGATTAGTTTGGTGTTGTTGCAGTTTTGATTCTGAAATCTTCCGCATTCCGATGATCTCATCAACGATCACTGCATAAACCGAGGACAAGTTAGTCTGAAAGGCGATCAATGTTTTGACATCAGTCTCCGCCGCGTCACGCATACCAATTCGACGACGTAAATCGATAAGGTTGACGATTTCGCCGTCGATATTGGCAATGCCTCTAAAAATATGAGACTGACCGACCATTCGGGATATAGTTAATCGCTGCGTATATACATGCTTTACATCACGACAATGAATGCCCAAACGCAAATTATGTACACGAGCGATGAGATATTCTTCATCAGCCATGTTAGATCGTGGTTCCCCCACTTACTCACATTAAGCGAGCAAGTTAGTTCAAAATATCGCTGGTATTACGGTCAAAAACATATCGAGAGTGGATAGCGCTGACAACTTTGACAAATTCTTCGCTAAACAACTCTATATAGGCTTAGCAAATAAAGAGAAAATCGTCAATTTATCGCTTCTCGTTTTATTTCTATTCATAATAGTAACCGCAAGTGTAATATCGTCATGAACTCACTCATTAGAAACGAACAGGTTTACAGTACAATGCCACGCACGCGTTTTAATGCTGCTTCATGCTCGCTATTTTTTCTGCTCTTTATTTTGAGTAACCATGCTTGGAGTAACTCCGGTGCATCCTCAGACTACAATATTAAATACTGGTCTTTTATCGATTATCAGAATCGAAATTTAGACGAATTGTTATCAGTTCCTAATGAACAATGGACGCCATTTAATGGCAAGACTCGAGAATCATTTATCGCAAGTGACGACTTCTGGCGTGGCAATGAACACCCGATTGTTTGGGTTAAAATTAAACTACCTCGTCATATTGCCTTCCACGACTTATGGCTCGAAATTGTGCCTAATGTTGGTATCGATGGCCTAATAGTAGAAAAATTAGATGATAAATGGACATGGGAAGAACCAGAAGGCCGGCGCATCGATGACAGTACCAACATCCCAGTAAACCATCTTACTTTCAAGATCGATGCGCAAAATGAATACAAGTATGCGTACCTTAAACTTAATACCTCTCAAGTTTTTCACTTTAGTGTAAATGAATATAACTACTCGGGGTTCTCTTGGTACTTAGTAAAAAGCCATTTATTTAATGCCTTTATTTTGGGCGCTCTGGCACTCGCTATTTGCTACAACCTAGTTATCGGTATAAGTGCAGGGGAACGTGTCTATTTAATATATTCATCATACGTGTTGTGCATTTTTCTGTTCTCGGCGGTCATTATGGGATATGGACGCGTTCTTTTTCCCGACTGGGGCGGCGATGGCGTGAATATAAGAACTTTTGGGTTTCTCTTATGTTTCACTGTCATCAGTTTTGTCAGAGAATTTTTCGATTCTAAAAACTTTATACCGACAGTTGATAACGTCATGCAATACACGCGTATTGGCATTGTTGTACTCGCTATTGTCTCGTTATTTATAAACGATTTTTATGCTTTTCTAATAAGCGATTTCGCAGCATTGTTTGTTCCTATTCTCGTCACGTTTACCATTTCAAAAGCCATGAAAATGGGTCATCCGCTCGCTAAATATTTGTTATTGGCCTGGTCATTCATAATTATTAGCTCGATTTATTGGGCCCTCGTTTGGATCGGACTAATTGAACCGACACTACTACCTACACGACTCGTTTTGCTGGGATCATTAGTTGAAGTTGTCTTGATTTCGCTAGTGTTAGGCTACCGCTATAGTTTCCTAAAAGCCCAAACAGAGCAGCTAACGAACGCACAAAACCGGTTTATTGAACTAAGCGAAACGGACGAGTTAACCGGAATTTTGAATCGTCGCGGCTTTTTAAAAGCTGCAAATTCTGCAATGCTTGAAGGCAAAAAGAACAGCGCTTGGCTGTCTTTGGATATTGATCATTTTAAGCAATTTAATGACGTAAATGGTCATATGGCTGGCGACAAATTACTGGCTGAGTTTGGTGGCCTGCTGGCTAAACGAACACAGCGTGAAGACCTCGCTGCAAAGCTGATGACCGAGGATGCCCGCAAACAGTATCGCAAAGCATTTATTGGACGAATTGGCGGTGAAGAATTTGCGATACTCCTTATTAACTCAAACCTCGCGCAAACAAAGCTTTACGCGGAAAGGCTCCTTCGAGAGTTTGAAGATATTACAGTCAAAGACAAAGTGGGTGGCGTTGCGTCGTCAACCTTGTCAATTGGTGGTGCGATTTTTACTGATGATATTACCTTAGAGAATGCGTGGCGGCGCGCAGACAAAAATTTATCCAAAGCAAAAAGTGAAGGGCGCAACCAATGCAACATTGCTTAAAGCAGGCAGCTAACCCTCACCATTCAATAAACGTTTAATTTCCGCCCCCCCTAAACGGTACATCTTTGCAATATTTCTCTCTGGAATAATTGAAACGTCACCATATTCTGCGATGCGTTTCGTCATTTCTTCTTGACGAAGAATATGCACAATCGGTACCGGCGCTCGATTTGTATAATTACTCGCATCCCCTTCTTCTACCCCCTCAAATACATACTCAGGATGAAAACTTGCTAACTGAAACGTTTCATTAGCCTGACTCTCTAATAAGTGGTCATTTAGATAATCTAAAAGGCCCAAATAACTTTCAAATTCAGTGAGTTGCGGGAACGCTAGCAAGCTTGTTTCTAACTCTGAGACTGAAGTCGTTTGTAGTAGCGCCAACTCGGTTTTAAAAAAATCAAGTGCCGCTTTGGGTGTTTCACCATCAAACACCGAGATCCTAATCGTGTCTTTCTCGAAAGGCTCGCGTGCAAACGGACACAAATTAAGAGGCAATACAAATTGACTCAACCAGGTATGAATCAATCGCATTACATCATCATGTGCAAAACTTTTTTTGATCATAAAAGCGTCACTTACAAAAAATTTAAAAATATTTAGACGCAAAGCCTGATATGTTTTTGCGGCTCAACTACCCTGATTAATACCAAGACGAAAGAGATAAATATGCAACCTTTTTTACGCAAAGTTAAGGTGAAGCCGCACAAACTAACCTTATTATATTTTTATTCAACTGTTTTCACGAACTCAGTGAATGGGTGCCGCTTCGTTCGCTAAAATTGAAATAAAGCTATGATGACCATGTGCTTCATGGCCTGGCACCAGACAATGCAAAAATACGGGCGTCAACTTAGTGAACCTGATAATAATTTCTCGTCGATCTTGCGGCTTTAACGTTACGGTTGGAATTTGATCCATTGTGCGTACCATTGATTTCGCATCATCAGTGGATGTATCTGAATGATGGTGTCCATCGACAGTTGAGCTGGCTGTATTTGCGTGCATAATTTCGTCTTTAATAAACGCCTGAAAACTGTCTGATTGCTCTAATAGAGTGATGTCGTGTGTAAAAGCAAACACGTGAGCCTCATCCGTTTTATTAAAAAACTCAAACCGTACTTTTTGCCCTTGAGCTACAGCGAGTTTTGCTGGCCATAACTGCTTATACAGCACATCTATTTGGTATTCTTGTTCAGGCAATGCCTCACCAAACAAAGGATCTTTCCAGTATTCACCGAGTACATCTTCTGGTTCCAAAGCACCTGAATATGAACTAACCAAAGCTAAACTGAAAAGCGTAATGAATTGCTTCAAACGCTTAAGGTAGCTTCCCAATACAAATCACCTAAGTAAAATTAATAGGTAATTAAAGCGTATTAAGTAAACGCCCTAACCTACAATCAGCACTTGTCAGACTGACGCCTCCATGATTCACTTATCAGAATTTTTTAACAATCGATCACGCCCATGACTCACACCGCTACCGATGTGCCCGTAACATTGACTATTGCCGGTTCTGATAGCTGCGCCGGCGCGGGTATCCAAGCAGATTTAAAAACATTTCAAGCCTTAGAATGCTATGGTTGTACCACCATCACCTGCTCGACCGCGCAAAACCCAAATGCGGTAAACGATATTGAATCCCTATCTGTACCACATATTAGAGCACAACTTTCTGCGGTCAGCGATGCCTTCGCTGTTTCAGCAATCAAAATTGGCATGATCGGTTCATCTACGATCGCTAATGTATTGGTCGAAGAGTTGAGTCGTTTTAAAACAGATAACATCGTCATAGACCCCGTATTGTCAGCAAGCAGCGGTCAAGCTTTTGCAAACGAGAGCCTTGAGAAAATATATGTCAGGGCCTTATTCCCACAAGCGGTGCTCATTACCCCTAACTTCAATGAAGCTCAGCGCTTATTTGGACATATGTCTGATGAGCGCAATTCAACTACGTCTCTCCCAGACAAACCCACGCGGGCGCTAATTAATACGATTCAGAACTATGCTGATCATCATCAGATAGCTGTTTTACTCAAAGGCGGACATGCATGCGTTGACCACAAAGGAGGACAATTAACGAACACGATTGAAGATTTACTTATCCGGCCAAACAAAATCGCACTTAGTTTTCTACACGCAAGGATTGAAACGATCCATACGCACGGCACGGGGTGTGTTTTATCAAGTGCTGTTACTGCCTATCTAGCAAGACGTTTTTCACTTGAAGACTCTGTTGAAAAAGCGATTGATTACCTACAAACAAGACTTCGAACGTCCAATGATTACTTAATCACCAAAACAAATTATCGAGAAAATCTGCCCTTTTCACATTAGAAAAACGGGGGTATTCGATCTGTATCACTCAAACTGATGAGATGAGATCAAAAAACGACAGTCAATGGTAGTTCACAGATCGAAACCAAAAAGCACGCTACACTTAACACAAGTGTGTATTAAATTTGATGACTAGGCGGAATCTATTGTTAAATTTCATCTCTAAAGCAACCGGTTTGTTGTGCATTGTGCTCATCAGTGCCTGTGCGAGTTTCTTTAATCTAGGCGAGTCGAAGTCAGAAGTCGCTGATCAATCAGTTCAATCTGAGACTGTCGCCGTTGTCGAAACTGACGCTCAGGACAACGAATACTTAAAACAGATCGACGCACTCCAAGAGCAGATGAAACAGGCTCAACTAGCGCTTTTGGCGCCTAGCACATATCAGGTTGCCCAAGGGCTACTTACTAACGCTCAAACTCAACTAGCGAATGGCGAATGGCGAATCGCGATAGAAACCCTCAGCACCGCAGAAGCAAAAATCAACGAAGCCGACAACATCGCGATCCAAAACAAGCAATATTTTGCTGAATTGATGGCGCAACATGCACGAATCGAGAGCATAGGCAGTGCAAAATGGGCACCGAGTGAATATAAAAACGTCAACATGCAAATTATAGCTTTAATGAAAGTGGCTGAGAGTGGAAATATTGAGAAAGCCCTCGCTATTCAACCTGACATAAGACAAAGCATGTATGAGCTTGAAGCGACAACGATGCGAAATGAATATCTAAACCCAGTAGATGCCGTATTAAAGCGCGGTGAAATAATCGAAGCAGGCTATTATGCCCCCATTAATTTCCGAAATGCCAAAGTATTGATTGGTCAGGCGGAAGACTATATCGATACTCACTATCGCGATAAAACGGGTATAGAAGAGAAAACAAATACCGCCCTCATTGCCGCTGAATTAGCGATCAAAACCGCCGAAGATGTAAAATCTTTATTTGAATTAAATGAATTTGAGTTAGAAACCAAAGTCGAAGAAATAAAGCT
>CAJWAD010000038.1 GCA_913020245.1 uncultured Oleiphilus sp. | reverse complement strand
CTTGTTTTCTGAACGCCTCGTGCTGTTTGTGTGCGCATGTTTGGCGCTTGACTTGTCTGAACGCGGGCCGTCCTTATGCTCTGATTTAGAGCTCTCTGGTTTGGAATGCTCTGACTTTGAACGTGCAGAGCGGTTTTGTTTTCGCTCTTCGGCTTGTTTTTCCCAAAATTTACCCGAGGCTTTACTTGTTTTTTTACCCGCCGAATTGGCCGCTGTATTTGTTTTCGGCTTTTTAGCTTTTTTCGGTTTTACGGGTTTAAAGTTGGTCGGCGAATCGGCCAGTTTTTCTCTCGGCGTAAAGCCTGATATACCACGACGCGGAATCACTTGTTGAATTAAGCGTTCAATACCAAAAAGCTCTTTCTGTTCGGCGGCACAAACTAAGGAAACGGCCTGGCCAGTCGACCCTGCTCTACCCGTTCGACCAATGCGGTGAACGTAATCCTCAGCGACATGAGGTAAATCAAAATTCACGACCTGTGGAAGCTGATCAATATCAATGCCACGAGCAGCGATATCGGTGGCAACCAATACTTGAATATCGCCTGTTTTAAATTCTGCCAACGCGCGCGTTCGGGCACCCTGGCTTTTATTACCATGAATGGGCGCCGCTTTAATGTCTGCTTTGTTCAACTGAAAAGCGAGCTTATTAGCCCCGTGTTTTGTTCGGCAGAAGACTAATACCTGATACCAATTCTTCTCTTTTATGAGCTCAATCAGCAGGGCCGCCTTCTTCGCTTTATCAACGGGAATAACTTGCTGTTCAACCGTCGTCGCCGCGCTATTTTTGGGCGATACAGATATTTCAATCGGGTCATTGATCAAGCCCTTTGCAAGCTGGCGAATATCATTTGAAAACGTTGCCGAAAACAACAAGTTCTGTCGGCGCTTAGGTAATAAGGCAATCACCTTTCTAATGTCATTAATGAACCCCATATCAAGCATACGGTCGGCTTCATCTAACAAGAACACTTCTAAATTATCGAATTTCACTGCATTCTTAGTGTGCAAATCTAACAGCCGCCCAGGTGTCGCAACGAGCACATCCAGCCCTTTTCTGAGTTTCATCATTTGTGGGTTTATTTTGACCCCCCCAAACACAACGGCTGATCGCAAGGGTAAATTTGCACCGTACTTTATAACGCTGTCGCTCACTTGTGCGGCCAGCTCTCGAGTCGGTGTCAAAATAAGTGCACGCACCTGATTCGTTTTTGGTCGAGGACCGTCAGCGAGCATCTCTAACAAGGGCAACGTAAAGCCCGCGGTTTTGCCGGTACCCGTTTGCGCGGCGGCCATGACATCACGCCCTTGCAAAATGGCAGGAATCGCCTGAGCTTGTACTGGGGATGGTTGATCATAACCTTGTTTTGCAACGGCTTCTAAAATCGGTGCTGATAAACCTAAACTATCAAAACTCATAATACATTCTCAAAAATATGCTGCGATGGACACCAGCGCCGAGTATATAATGCATGCCCAGTCCGCGATGTAAATAAACCGTCGAGTCCACCCAGTATGTCCTTAATCGTATCAACCAATGTAATCATTCCAGATGACGAAGTTCAGTTGTCGGCTATTCGTGCACAAGGTGCAGGTGGCCAAAACGTTAATAAGGTAAGTTCCGCCATTCATTTACGCTTTGATATCCCAAGTTCATCACTACCTGACTTTTACAAAGATAGGCTTATAAATTCAAAGGACAGCAGAATTAGTAAGGAAGGTGTACTCATCATAAAGGCGCAAAAATTTCGGACTCAAGAGAAAAATCGCGAGGATGCGCTCAACAGGCTGCGCAGTTTAATACAAGCGGTCGGCGTAATCCAGAAAACACGCCGCCCAACCAAACCGAGTAGAAACTCACAAAAAAAACGCATGGATAAAAAGACGCAACGCAGCCAAATCAAAGCGAACAGAGGCAAGGTGCAATGCTAGGCTAAGCGCGGGCAATGCAGCCGCCTACCGCAAGCCAAATCTTTCCCGATTCGTCTGTTTGCTGCGTTCGCCTTTTTTAAGCATTACGTAAACCGCGCCGGTGCCGCCGTGTTGTTTTTGGGCGGAGTGAAACGCTAACACCTCTTCAATTTGCGGTAACCAGACCGCTAGATGACTTTTGATGGTCGCTACTTTGTCTGGGTTTCGATCGCCTTTACCATGAAGAATAATCACGGTACGTAATTCGTACTTGCGGCATTGGCGCAAAAACTGAAAAACTTCTCGGCGCGACTCATCAACTGTCATGCGATGCAGGTCTAATCGCGCCTCGATATCGTAACGTCCCAAACGCAAATTTTTATATACGCCATGCTGTAACCCGGGACGCTGAAATTCCAGTACATCATTAGACTTGAGTTCTTGCACATTATCAGACGCTAAAGGATCGAGCTTGGCTTTCTGACTGACCGCAGACGCGCGACGGACAGCCTTACCCGGCGTATCCTCATCAACCTTATGCAAGCGCGCACGGTTTTGACGGAGCGGTTTTACGCCTTCCATCTCACCGGTAAATAAATCATCCTCGCTCATTGTTCTTCCTCGCCAAACCCAGGTCTATTATGCCTATTAACGCGACTAGACTGAAGCCTCTGACTCAACCTCAAACACATCGGATAACTGCTCCCAAGGCGGCACTGGCTGAGTGCGTTCAAGCAAGAATTCTGTAAAGGCAACGACCTTTGAAGGCGGCTCACGACGACTAGGGTAAACCAGATAAAATGTTCGCTCCATGAACGGCGTGCCAGGCAATAACAGCTCAAGCTTCCCTGCCCTGACATCGTCTGCAATTAATATTTGAGGTATTGCGCTAATACCAAAGCCGTCTAACGTGGCCTTGCGAATCAGTTCCATATCATTTGCCATTAGACGATGCTTCATATCCGCACATTCTTCTTGGCCATTTTTCCCACGAAACACCCATGGTGCATCTGGATGTTCAATACAGGTAAACCGCTTTAAATCATCTAAGCTTTTTGGCTTCCCGTTCTTCTTTATAAATTCCGGTGAGGCACACAACGACAATCGAGCTGTCCCCAAATTACGTGTCACCAAACTCGAATCAGTCAATGGGCCAACACGAAATGAGATATCTAATTCCGCCTCTAACATATCAAGTGATTTGTTATCAGAAATGATTTCAATATCGATCTTTGGATGCGCTTGTAAAAAGTCTTTAATAGTAGAAACAAAAAATGGGGTACCGAATGACAAAGGGGTACCAATGCGCAAACGCCCACTCGGTTCGGCTTGCATATTATTGACGACCCGATCGGCCTCTTCTGCCTGCTCGAGCATCTTTACACAGTTTTGATAGTACAGCTTACCCGTTTCAGTAGGCTTCAAATTTCGAGTCGTGCGATTTATTAAACGCACGCCGACCCGTTTTTCAAGTTGTGAGACCTTACGACTCACGGTCGATTTCGGCAACTTCAATTTATCAGCAGCTTTCGTAAAACTACCCGATCCAACTACCACAGCAAAAATAGCCATTTCGTTTAAATCTTGCATCTAGCCCCCCAGAATTAGTTGCATTAAAGGCTCGGCGGCAACCGTCTTATTTTGTTGCCTTGTTTAATCGAATTCATTTATGCCATATTTGGAACATTACTTTCAATATAAAACCATTAATAAGCTCTAAGAAACAAACGTAGAATAGAACCAATTATCAGTTGAAACCCGAATGCTCAACCTATCGGGGGCATTAATCAATAGGACGCAATAGCATGATGAATGCAGACAAGTTTGCTGCCGGTGTAATTCGTTTGCGCTGGTTAATTTTAATCAGCACATTGGTTATTGTGGCACTCATCGCCAGCGGTGCGACCTCAATCGGGTTTAGTTCCAATTACCGCGTGTTCTTTTCTCACGATAATGAACAGCTCGTGGCCTTCGAGACGATTCAAAATACGTATTCCAAATCGGATAACATTTTGATGGTCATCGAGCCTGATGATGGCAATATTTTCTCAAGAGAAACCCTTGCTGCGGTAAAAGATCTTACCGAACAAAGTTGGCAAGTGCCCTACTCAACGCGTATCGACTCCATTACTAACTACCAGCATACTGAGGCAGAAGCAGACGATCTACTCGTCAATGATTTGGTTGAGTTTCCAGACGAGGCAGACCTAGATAAAGTGATTCGTGTTGCGTTAAATGAGCCACTTTTGCTGCGTCGTTTAGTGTCGCCTGAAGGGCATGTCACGGCGGTAAATATCACTGTTCAGCTACCTCAGGTGAGCGAAAGTGAAACGCCAGAAGTGGTTGCATATACGCGAAACATGGCTAAAGAATTCGAGGCGAAGTACCCTAACCTACAAGTCTATATGACCGGCAGCGTGATGCTTGGCAACGCTTTTTCTGAAGCGGCGCAAAAAGACATGACCAACCTCATGCCCATTATGATGCTCGTTATCGTTGTTACGCTGTATCTGCTGTTACGCTCGTTTACTGCAACGCTCGCGACCGTATTTGTCATTCTTTTCTCCGTCATTACCGCGGTCGGCTTGTTCGGTTGGCTAGGCTGGACACTTACAGGCCCTACCACCAGTGCTCCCACGATTATTACAACGATGGCCGTGGCGGACTGTGTCCATATCCTCGTCTCTTTTCTATTTAACCTTCGCAATGGCATGCCAAAAGCCGCTGCAATGCAAGAGAGTGTTCGCATTAACCTTAGCCCAGT
This sequence comes from uncultured Oleiphilus sp., assembly GCA_913020245.1. Taxonomy (GTDB): domain Bacteria; phylum Pseudomonadota; class Gammaproteobacteria; order Pseudomonadales; family Oleiphilaceae; genus PZPK01. The sequence goes on along the minus strand of CAJWAD010000038.1, from coordinate 21,889 downwards.
TTTTATTACCAGCGTCACCACCGTGCTTGGTTTTATGACTATGAATTTTAGCGAAGTTCCGCCATTCCGAGATTTAGGTAATACCGTTGCCATGGGCGTAGTCGCCGCTTTCTTTTTATCTATTTTCTTCTTGCCCGCCTTAATGATGGTGCTACCCATCAGCGCCAAGAAACACGCCAAAAACAAAAGCCAGGCAATGCAAACACTCGCCACGTTTGTGATTGGCCATCGTAAAGGTGTATTGCTGGGCACGGGCTTACTTGCTGTCGCTTTATTTGCAGCGATTCCACTAAACCAGATTAATGATGAATTCATCGGCTACTTCAAAAAATCAGTAGAGTTTAGAAAAGACACAGACTTTGTTGGCGACAATCTCACCGGCATTTACACCATTGAGTATTCTCTCGAACAAGGTGAATCGGATGGCATCAGTGACCCAGCGTTTTTGAAACAGCTAGAGGCCTTTACAGATTGGTTAAAAACAAAAGACGTCGTGACAAATGTAGAAACCATCACGGAGATCTTTAAACGTCTCAATAAGAACATGCATGAAGACGATGAAACATACTTCAAATTGCCAGAGGACAAAGAACTGGCGGCACAATATTTATTACTTTATGAAATGTCACTACCCTTCGGTCTCGACCTTAATAACCAGCTAAATGTTGATAAGTCGTCCGTGCGTATTCGGGTCGGTTTAAAAAATATCAGCAGCATAGACACGCTTGCCTTCGAGGAGGAAATCGCGACTTGGCTCAAAACGAATACTGACATCGACACATTCTATGCGGCGAGTCCAAATGTCATGTTCTCGCATATAGGTAAACGGAACGTAGACAGCATGGTCAGCGGCGTTGCGTATGCTTTAGCTATCATCGTCATTATTATGATGATTATGCTACGCTCAGTGAAGCTCGGCTTGGTCAGTCTCATACCCAACATTATCCCGATTGGTGCGACCTTCGGCATTTGGGGCATTTTAAGCGGTAATGTGGGCATTTCAATTGGTACCGGCGTTGGTATGATTCTCGGTATCGTCATCGACTTTACGGTGCACTTTTTATCGAAGTACCGACGCGCGCGTAAGGAAAAAAATTACACGCCCGAACAAGCCGTAGAATATGCCTTTTCAATGGTTGGCACGGCACTGTGGGTGACGACCTTTGTTCTGGTCGCAGGCTTTACGGTTCTCGCCCTCTCAGAATTTAATATGAATGCTTATATGGGCATCTTCACCGCCTGCTCGATCACCTTGGCGCTTATCTTCGACTTCTTTGCGTTACCCGCAATTTTGTTGACGATTGATAAAGACAAGCCGACAAACCACGCATCGGGAACCAGCACAAACTTGAGCGCTTCATCAAATGCACTACCCAATAACGGAAACAACCCTACCGTCGCTTGATGCTGGACAATAAGGCGCGATGGGGCGAATTAAGCTGAAGAAGGTTTGCTTAGTGCGTCGATGCGCGATGTAAGCAAGCGATTGGGTAGGTGCGCGGGTTATTCCGGCGTGGTGCACTCACCGCGCGATCGATCTAAACGGCAGCGAATCTTCCACAATAACTTCAACGCCGTTGCGTGATTAACCTTATCCTTTTTCAAACTCATGCGGACCCGTTTACTAAAATGATCAATATCATCTTTGGTAAACTGGCTTACGTTGATCCAGTATTTGGCAGGTATTTCTGCCTCCGCATCTTTTACGAGCTTATCAATCGCATTCAAACGCGATAAAATATATTTACGCATTTTGAAACCAAAATCGTCGGGAAACGCGTCGCGCTTGGCCACCGTTTGCAGCATGCCGTAATACAAGCGGTAATCGATGATGCCGCCACGTTGACCTAAACCGTAGTAGAGCTCAAAGGTGTTGTAGGCTAAGGCGGGCATTAACAGAATATCGATATTACCGTTATTAAACTGTGGTCCAAACGTAGAGAGTGTTGTCGGCACCGGGGTTGCGCCTGCTAAATTTGCGAACTTCATCGCTTGTGGGTCATCATTTAATACGGAAATTCGGCGCCCAGCAAAGTCATCGATACTGTTGATTGAACGATCCCTGACAAACGCATACATAGACCCTACCGGGAAAGTTGCCACCACCTCATAAGCGCCCTGTGTCATAAGTTTGCCCGCGCGCGGTCTTGCCAACGTAGACAATACAAGCTCCAAACCCTTACGCGAGCTAATTGCACCAATGGCATCCATGGTGCCGCCAAACTTTACAAATTGACGGGATAAAATCGCACTCAACAAGACAGCCTCACAATTACCCGCCTTAAATTCGTTCGCCGCAATTTTTTCATCGGTGTAAGCGATAAACCGAATATTTAAACCCCAGCCGAGCGCTTTAGGAATAAGATCGGAATAAAATGACATCACTGGGCCATTGCGCCCAACCGGGTCCCAAACACAAAACACTTTACGTTCGAGCGCGACGGTGCTTGCGCTTAGCAGTGAGAGAAGTGCCATTAACGCTAGGGTAAGACATAGAGCTTTGCAGCTCTGGTGCTTGGCGAAATTCAAAGCGACAATCCTTGCTTAGATTCTAATAAGCATCCTTTAGGGTAAACTTATTGTTATTATATCGTTTCGCTTAACGCGATCGCTCCGAGTCTCGCAATTGCAGTTAGGCAATACAACCTAGTTCTTCTCAAAAACTGAAAGGCACATCACAAGGCATTGCAATAGTTCTCATTAAATTGGGCCACAGGCACTGTGTAAACTAAATGAAAGACCTGAAAACCAAAACTAATACCACCCGTTTGATTACTATCCTGGGCCCGACTGCCAGCGGTAAAACGGCATTAGGCGTTACGCTCGCAAAGATACTCGATGGTGAGATCATATCGGCCGACTCACGCCAAGTGTATCAAGGGATGACTATCGGCACGGGTAAAGATCTAGACGAATATGGCGCAACGCCTTATCACTTAATCGATATCGTAAAAGCAGGCTATGAATATAACTTATTCGAGTTCGCTGATGATTTTTCAAAAGCACTTACCACTATTCAACACCGAGAGAAACAAGCCCTTTTAGTAGGCGGAACAGGCTTGTACTTGGACGCGGTGCTCAATGCCTACACGTTGTATCGAGCAGACTTCAAGTCAAAGCGGGCTGACGCATTGCAATCGCTCAGCATGTTGCAATTGCGTAATTGCTTATTAGCGCTCAAACCCGATCAACACAACTCGACTGACCTTGAGGCGAAAGAACGAATAATTCGCGCCATCCTCATAGAAGAAACTAACCAAGCACAACTTAACCAAATCCATTGGCCAACCGTTAACCACTGCGTGATTGGCTTGCAATATCCGCGCGAAATCACGAGACAACGCATCACGCAACGCCTAAAACATCGCTTAAAAGCGGGCATGATTGAGGAAGTAGATACACTTCTCAATCAGGGAGTTTCGCCACAACAATTGCAGCTGTATGGCCTAGAGTATCGATTTCTTACCCAACACATACAAGGGCAGCTCAGCTACAACGACATGTATCAAAAATTGAATAGTGCAATCCATCAATTTGCTAAGCAACAAGAAAAATGGTTTCGCAACATCGAAAAGAAAGGCGTCAAGATTCACTGGCTCGATGTTGAACGAGATATAAAAGAACAAGCTCTATCTATTATCGAGCATACCAACTAAATCAGCGCACCAATATGGTGACACAAAAACCACTCAGGCATTTCCAAGTGCACCAATAACGGGCTACCTGCGAATCATATGCTAATAAAATACCCATCGAATGACACAATAAAATAGTAATAGTTATATATATCATAAACTTAAGATGCACCACTTTGATCTGGCATAACCTATGCTAACACTACAGCGATAACCGTCTGTTCACGTGAGTAACAGACACCTCAAGCTGTTTATATAGGGTAGTATGCATGAGCGCACAAAAGATCGTTGTCGTGGGAAACGGCATGGTTGGTCACCATTATGTTGATCAACTTATCCAATCTGATATTAAAGCTGACATTACAGTTTTAGGAAGCGAAACGCGTCCAGCCTACGATCGTGTCCACCTATCTGAGGTGTTTGCAGGAAAAGATCCCAGCGAACTTGCGATGACAACGCGCGAGTTCTACCAAGAAAATCAAGTAGAGGCGCACTTTGGCGATGCAGTCGTGGATATTGACCGCGCCAACAAAAAAGCGATCACGCAAAGTGGGCGGCAATTTTCTTATGACAAGCTTGTACTAGCAACAGGCTCGTACCCTTTCGTTCCGCCTATCAAAGGGTCTGAATCACCAGAATGCTTAACCTATCGAACTATCGACGATCTGGGCGAAATTAAAGCCAATGCTCAAGACTCAAAAATAGGGGTTGTGGTCGGTGGTGGATTACTAGGGCTTGAGTGCGCCAATGCACTAAAAAACCTTGGCTTAGAGACGCATGTTGTTGAATTTGCGCCCGGATTAATGGGGGTTCAACTTGACGATAGCGGCAGCAAAATGCTGCGCCGAAAAATTGAAGCGCTCGATGTTAAAGTACATACCCAAAAGGCAACCTCATTAATTGATGATCAGGGTGACGAGACAAAGTTACGCATGCATTTTGCTGACGATACGCATCTTGATACCGACATGATTGTGTTTTCTGCAGGCATTCGGCCCTATGACCAGTTAGCAAAAAAAACCGGTTTAGAGGTCGGTGAGCGCGGCGGTATCGTTATTGACTACCATTGCCGGACATCAGACAGTGATATTTTTGCGATCGGTGAATGCGCACTTTACGGCAATATGATTTACGGCCTCGTCGCACCCGGTTATCGCATGGCAGAGGTGGCCGTCAAACAATTAGGTAACGAAGAAGAAAAACCCTCCTTCAAAGGCGCCGACATGAGCACGAAGCTCAAATTGCTCGGCGTTGATGTGGGTTCAATTGGCGACGCGCATGGCAAAACGTCTGGTGCAATTTCTTATATATTTGCAGACGAAAAAGAAGAAATCTATAAACGTATCATCACCTCGGCTGACAGCAAAAAGCTACTTGGTGCGGTGCTCGTGGGTGATTGCGCGGAATACGATACCTTATTGCAATATTTCTTGAATGAAATCGACTTACCAGACAACCCAGAAAGTATGATCTTGCCTAATGTCGAGGGCGGTGCACCGGCACTGGGTGCTTCAGCACTGCCGATGTCAGCCACTATTTGCTCTTGTCATAATGTGAGTAAAGGCGATATTTTTTCTTGTATTGACGGAGGCTGTTGCAGTGTTGCTGATGTTAAAGATGCAACCAAAGCCGCAACAGGTTGTGGCGGCTGCGCAGCGTTGTTAAAAAATGTTGTCGATAGCGAAATGGAAGCACGCGGCATTAGTGTTGATAAAAGTATTTGTGAACATTTCCCCTACACACGCGAAGAAATTTACCACTTGGTTCGTGTTGGCGAAATAAAATCTTTTGATGAACTCATTGAGAAGCATGGCCATGGACATGGCTGTGATATCTGTAAGCCTGCTGTGGCCAATATCCTCGCCTCTACTTGGAATGATTACGTACTTCAAAACAACCATGTTGGCTTGCAAGATACGAACGATACTTTTTTAGCAAATATGCAAAAAGACGGCACGTACTCGGTCGTACCACGCATAGCCGGTGGCGAAATTAAACCAACGCAACTGATTGCCATTGGCCAGGTAGCAGAGAAGTACAACCTGTATACAAAAATTACCGGCGGCCAACGCATCGACTTATTTGGTGCGCGCCTTAACGAGCTGCCTGATATATGGAAAGAGCTAATTGACGCCGGCTTGGAAACGGGTCATGCCTACGGAAAATCGGTACGTACGGTTAAATCCTGTGTTGGATCAACGTGGTGTCGCTACGGAGTGCAAGACAGCATGGGGCAAGCGATTGATCTCGAAAATCGCTATAAAGGGCTTCGCTCTCCACATAAGCTAAAATTCGCCGTATCAGGCTGCACAAGAGAGTGCGCCGAAGCGCAAAGTAAGGATATCGGTATTATTGCAACCGAGGGCGGTTGGAACCTCTATGTATGCGGCAACGGTGGCATGAAACCCCGCCATGCAGACTTGTTTGCCACAGATCTTGATGATGAAACGCTCGTAAAATATATCGACCGTATTTTAATGTTTTACATTAAAACCGCAGACCGCCTGCAACGCACCTCGGTTTGGATGGAAAACTTAGAGGGTGGCCTAGACTACCTTAAAGAAGTCGTGATCGACGATAGTCTCGGGATTGCCAATACGCTGGAGCAACAAATGGCACATATCGTATCGACCTATCAATGCGAATGGAAAACCACTATCAATGATGATGAAAAGCTAAAGCGCTTCCGTCAATTCGTGAATTCCAAAACTGAAGACAGCAATGTTGTATTTGTGGAAGAGCGCGGCCAGATGCGTCCTGCAAGCGACGATGAAAAAACTAAATTGATCGCAAAAAGCGCTTAGTTAAAAGGGGAAAAATTATGAGCTCTGAACAGATTGTTTGCGACAAAAGTGACTTAATTGAAAACTCGGGCGTCTGCGCGTTAGTTGATGGGGAACAAGTCGCTATTTTTTACTTACCCACCACCAAACAGCAGGTTTTTGCTATTGCCAACTGGGATCCATGCGGTAAGGCAAATGTCCTATCGCGTGGTCTGGTGGGTGATATAAAGGGCGAAATTGTGGTTGCGTCGCCGCTTCACAAGCAACATTTCAACTTACAAACGGGTGCCTGCCTAGAGGCAGATGTATCTGTTAAAGCGTATCGGGCAAGCATCGTTGACGAAAAAGTCATCATAGCCTGAGCTCTCAAGCTAAAACACTTCCCATTTACTATTCTCTTTTCCCTTGTATGTCGCAAGGCTTCACCCGCTCTTTGAGCGGGTTTTTTTATGCTTATCTGATTTACAGGACTTAAATTAAACCAATTTTGGAAGATAAAACTCAAAACGAACGCCTGCTTCATCAGACGTCAGCTCTACTGAGCCCTGCAACAAGCCTGTCGTGAGTGTATGTAAAATATATAACCCCAAACCACTGCCGCCGTGCCCCATCTTCGTTGTGTAAAACGGATCAAACACTTGGCTTAAGTGCGCCTCGGCAATGCCATGGCCGTTGTCGGTATAGATAATCACCACGTGATCCTCCGCATCATAGGCATCAATATGCATTTCGCCTTCATCGCGCTGATCGAAACCGTGTTTTAACGAGTTAGTCACAAGGTTTGTGATAATTTGTTCAATTGCACCGGGATAACTTATTAAATTGATATCGCTGGGTATATCCATCGTCAGCGTATAGGGCTTGCGCTTAATAAGTGAATATAAAGCTGCCGATGTTTGTTTGATAACCGCCTCTAAGTTGAATTTGCGTTTACGGCTGCTAGCTTGATCAACAGACACTTCTTTAAACGATCTAATAAGGTCTGACGCGCGAACAATATTATGCTCCATTAGATTAAGCACGACTTCGGTATCATCAATGTAGTTAGTAAAAGCAGTCTTCGTTAAGGTGTTTTCCTGTGCATTAATGCGCAATTCTTTTAGCTTTTCTACAAGGTCTGTCGTAGCGGTAAGATTAACACCGATTGGGGTATTCAACTCGTGCGCGACACCCGCAACCAGTCGACCCAACGATGCAAGCTTTTCGTTCTGCACAAGGTGAGACATAGCCTGATTCAACTCTGCATTTTTGGCACTGAGTGCCTTAGTTCGCACACTGACTCTGCGCTCTAAACCCTCGTTGACATCCTTAAGCTCTGTTTGCGTCATTTGCAATTCAAGTCGCTCAGCTTCTAATTCAATTAAGTTTTTTTCCATCCGGTCTGCCATATTGTTGAGTACCTCTGATAGATGCTCAAACTCTTTCAAACCTCGGTAAGTAGATCGCTGTTGAAGATCATCACTCTGGAAACTATCGACCACCGAAACCAGTTGCCGTATCGGTCTCGACACCAACCAACTCAGTAAAACACTTGCAAACACAGCGAGACTAATCAGTATCGCAACCACAAGATAAAAATCTCGTTTTGCCGCTTCTTGCGGTGCCATAAAATGCGCGTACGACTCCTCAACCCGAACAATCAAGGGTAGGCTTTTCAGTGTGTGCAAACTTATTAACTCAGCGGCACCAGGGGTACCTTGCTCGAAGACCTTTGGCGACGAAAGCACCGCTTTACCTGCCGGCGTTTTTACCAATCGTACCCGATACGCGTCCTCTAAACCCTGCAGGCTTTTACCCATTAAGCTCTCGAGCTTTGAGAGGGCAACCTGTAGACGCAAGAAACCAACAACCGCTGCGTTTGTATCTTTTATGGGACTTGCAATAACGATTCCCTCATAATCGCCAGCGCCTAACTGCAAGGTAATAGTCGATTGGCGCTGCCGAGAATAGTCAACGAAAGAAGCGGTACCTTCCTCAAAACGACCGATCAAACGAGTATTTGTATCGTGCCGATTGCGTCCAGCTAAGCTGATTAAACCGGCCGAGCTTACAAAGGCCTCATCTTTAGCTACGACCATACGCAGCAGCTCGTTCACCTGCGATGCTGCGCTATCTGTTTCTGAAAATGATTCGTGAAGCTGCGGAATATATGAATCGGCGATCACAGCTTTTTGCATATTCAGCAAATAACGATCCATCGCATTTGCGATCGTTTTTGCCTGGCTATCTCGATAAATCACACGCGAATTCACCAGCTCAGAAATAGAGCCTTCGTAACTCAGATATGCGGGCACAATTAACGCGGGCAACAGCACGCCAATCAAAACCAAATTCAATAATAATCTAAAACTCATGATAGGGTCTGCGAGACAATGAAATACTCAGCCGTCGATGGCGCTGACAGTATGATATTTTGAATAAATTTCGTCCGATTATGGCCCAAATCCTTTGGCGAACAACTCTCAACATCTAATCCCTTTGCTGTCATGTCGTCTTCTTTGGCGGCATTATTTTTGACGCCGTCGCTTTCCGAGCGCCGCCGTAAAACGTCTAAGTGATACAAGGCTTAAACTACACACCATTGCTTACTTGTTTCAGCCTTCAATTTACTCGAATCAACTAAAAACCTGTTTTTTTGAAGTATAGACAACATTTAAGCCCACAACGTAAAACTTATGACCAATCATTGAACATTCTTTTCACCGCGAACATAGGCCGTTATTTTGCAACTCTGCATCTCATTCAAATAGCCAAAATGTTTCTGCACACAGTTAAAAAACTAGGCATAATGCCGTGATCGAACATACTTAGGTTCCAATCAATTTACAGCCACGGCAGAGCCCCACATGACCCAAACTCAACTCGGCGATTCAATTAATATCGCCAACGCAAACATTAAAAATCGTCTTTTTAAATCTGCTATGAGTGAACAGCTTGGGGACAAGTTGCATAACCCAACATCAGGGCTTGCAAACTTATATGAGACTTGGTCGGCAGGCGAATGTGGCTTACTGGTGACTGGCAATGTAATGATCTCACGTACAGCACTAGGTGAACCTAAAAATGTAGTACTAGATGAGAAGAGTGACCTAAATTCATTCAAAGCTTGGGCTGCGAGCTCAAAAAAACATGGCTCAAGCGTGTGGATGCAACTCAACCATCCGGGCAAACAAATTCCGAAGTTTTTATCTAAAGAGCCTGTGGCACCCTCTGCTATTGCGCTCGGTTCAGGCCTTGAGGCCAGTTTTGCAAAGCCTCGCGCGCTCGAGGAACATGAAATTGAAAGTATTATCCAAGCCTTTGCGCACAGCGCGCGATTGGCCAAGGAAACAGGGTTTGATGGTGTACAAATTCACGGCGCACACGGCTACCTGGTCAGCCAATTCTTATCGCCCCGCCATAATCAGCGTGACGATAAATGGGGCGGCAGTTTAGAAAACCGGATGCGTTTCGTCACCGAGGTTTACCATGCAATTCGCAGAGAAGTGGGCGAAGACTACCCTATTGGCATAAAACTCAATTCTGCCGACTATTCGAAAGGCGGCTTCAGTCATGAAGAGGCCATGCAGGTTGTTCAACAGCTCAGTGTATTGGGTCTAGACCTTATCGAGATATCCGGTGGCACTTACGAAAGCCCGAGCATGGTCGGCTATAAAGTAAGTGACTCAACCAAACAGCGTGAAGCTTATTTTCTAGAATTTGCGGAAAGTATTCGCGACAAGATTGATACCACCTTAGTGGTTACTGGCGGCTTTCGGTCAGCCAGCGCGATGCAAGATGCACTGGCTAATAACTCATGTGACATGATCGGTATTGCCCGACCACTTGCCGTCGATGCAAATGCGCCATCAAAATTGATTAACAACCCAGACTACAAAATCAATATGCCACGCCCAACCACTGGCATTAAAGCGGTCGATAAAATGGTCATGCTCGATATATCTTGGTTTGAGTATCAACTCGAGCGGATGGCAAAAGGGAAAGCACCAAAGCCGAACTTAAGCGCGTGGTCGACGGTTGCCCAAACGCTCGGTCGCTTAGGCTCCGCAGCTTTTAAGCAGCGACGTGCTTAATCCGTGGGTTTAGCCTTATAAGTTGCCACTAACGCAAGCTTGTCCTTACGGGCAAGCTTCTTTAGTGCGTATTCACGTTTACTCGCCGCACGCCGATCAATATGTGGCTCAATATAAACCAAAGCTTTTGCTTGGCGACCGCGAAAATATTTTGCGCCACCCGCTTGCTCTCCTTGATGTTGCAAAAAGCGTCTCTCAGGATCGGTCGTTATGCCCGTGTATAAAGCACCACATTCCGTTTCAACCATGTAGACAAACCAATCCAAGTCATTCCCTCACTGAACTTCATTATTGTTAGTTGCCTGTAGACATGGCACAAACTGTTAAACCCCCAATTTACGCGACGAGTCACGCCACAGAATGGTGCCACACAATGACAGATAAAGCGCTTGAGTGACGCTCGCTGCCCCCCTATACTTCACTCGTAACCCATTAGAGTCCAGTCTATGTCTGAAAATGCCCCTGCGTCGAGTGTTCAAGACGCCGAGTTCAAAGTAAAATTTAACCGTCTATTTTGGCACAGCCGCCGCGGCATGTTGGAACTAGACGCCCTCTTAGTTCCCTTCCTAAAGGAAGTTTTTTGTGAACTTTCAGAAGACGACCAGGCAAAATACGAGCGTCTTCTTTCATGCGAAGACCCCGAACTATTTGAATGGTTTATGCAGAAAAGCACGCCCGAAGATGCTGAGCATGCCTACATGGTTAAAATGATTCTGGACCGTGTTCAACCAAGTTAGTATTCAGTTAAAACCCAGCTATTGGGCTGGGTTAGTTTTTATTCTACCCGCTCTAGCGCTTAGCATTGCAATTTTATATACCGCGCCATTGCATGCCCTAGCGTGGTTGACGTGCATTATACTTATTGTGTGCACCGGTCTTGTCATTCAACGCTACGGCTTGCTCAATTCTAAACATAGCATCGTGTCTATTGCGCTGCATTCCACTCACTTTCAATTACGCACGGCACGCCAAAAAACGATCGCGGCACAACTCTATGCCGTGAGTTATTGCTCGCCCTATTTATTGTTAATACATTTTAAAGACGACACTTCTTACAAACCTAAAATACGCCATGTATTAATTATGCCCTTTAATCATGCCAGCAAGCAGAGCTTTCGTCGCTTACGTGTCATGATAAACTATGCACATCCAAGCTGTGCTAATTACTCAACAGGATAATGCTTCCTCATGCCAAGCCAATTTAGTTCCTGCCTGCTCCCCTATAAAGTGGTATCCATTACAGGCCCGGATAGTGAAAAGTTTTTACAGGGCCAAATGTCCTGTGATATCAGCAAGCTCGAAGATCAACAAGCGACATTTGGTACACTCAACACCCCTAAAGGCCGCATTTATCTAATCTTTTTGATCGTCCGCATCGAGGATCACTTTTTACTGCGTGCACATGAGGCCACTATTGATGCTGCATTGGCGGTGCTTAGCAAGTACAAAGTATTTTTTAAATGTGAGATCACAGCAACCAACTTAACCGTGAGTAGCGCACAAACCAAGCCACCGAATTTTGATCACGCACCCGCTGGTTACGAAAATATCGTGGCCTGTAAGCCGAATTCAGATCAGGCAAACACAGACTATTTATGGCGCTGCCCAGGTGAACTGGAGCGCTATGAGCATTGGAGCACTAACGCCACAAGTGAAAAAAATGAAGCAGCCGCCGAGGCTTGGCATGCTGAAGATTGCAAAGCGGGTATTGCAGAAATTTATCCTGAAACCAGTGAAAAGTTCGTTCTGCAGCAACTCAATCTACAAAAATTGGGGGCCGTGAGCTTTCAAAAAGGCTGCTATACCGGCCAAGAAATTATCGCGCGGATGAAGTTTCTGGGTAAGTTAAAGAAACAAAGCTATTTAATTGAAGCAGAGTGCCTTGAGGCATTGCCTTGTAACGCGGCCATTATAACGGCAGATGGTAAGAAGTGCGGCGAACTGGTGCGCATGCATGCTGTGACCACTCGCGCAATGAGCGTTGGCCTGGGAATTGTAGATATCGCCAAGGCAGAGTCTCAAGAGGCGATGTTTATTCAAGGGGATGTCTTGGTACCTTGCAAGATATCCACCATTAATTATCCAGAGTAGATACGTAATTTGGCCTCGATTTATAATGCAGTTAAAGCCGATTCTGCTATACCTATTTAAATAATAAATTAAATGTCGCGGTTCAAGACGGCACAGTTTAATCTCTACTGGGGTATGCATGTCAGAGTTGGCTCAAAAAATAATTCAAAAAATCAATGAAGCAATTGATAACGATACACTGGTGCTGCCGACTCTACCGGAGGTCGCGTTGAATGTGCGCGAAATAGTTGAGCAAGAAGATTCTGGCTTCGCAGATTTAATCGCTGTTATCGAGAAAGACACGGCCCTTTCCGCACGCATTCTCAAAGTATGCAATAGCCCATTATTCCGAGGCGTAAACGAAATCACCAGTTTGAACGTTGGTTTAAGCCGATTGGGTATGCAATACACCAGCTCTTTAGCGATGGGTTTAGCGATGCAGCAGATGTTTCAAGCGACCTCTGAGATGATCGACAAGCGCATGCGTTTGGTCTGGGAAAAAAGTACTGAAATTGCTGGCATGTGCAGTGTTTTAGCACGGCAGCATCCGCACCTTGCCCCCGGCCAAGCAACATTAGCTGGGCTCATACATGCCATTGGCGCGCTCCCTGTTTTAAAATTTGTTGAAGATCATGATATTCAAATAAATAGTGTCATGCTCGACAATCTGCTCGATGAATTACAGCCCTTGGTAGGTGACAAGATTCTGCAAAAATGGGCGTTTCCTGCAGAGCTGGCAGCGGTACCTAAGAGCTGCGTTGATTTCCTTCGCACCCCTGAACAAGTCGATTATGCCGATCTCGTCATGGTGGCCTTATTGCAAAGTTACGCCGGCACCGACCATCACTACACAGAAATGGATTATGCCTTAATACCCGCGTTTGAGCGTGTTGGGGTTAACCCAGATCCTGAACATGAAGATGAAGATCTGAGCGCACAGATGGAGGCGGCGATGATGATGCTCGCCGTCTAAGCGTCACGCTGTACGAGAAAACCTAGAACTAAAACAACCTAGAGCTGTGTTACCGATGCCCAATTAATGGGTAGCTGGTTTGTGTCGCTTAAATACGTGTTGCATTGAGAGAAGTGCCCGCATCCTAAAAAGCCTCGATGCGCAGACAATGGTGATGGATGCACCGACTTAAGCACTAAATGACGATCCGTATCTAAAAATTTACCTTTCTTATGCGCATAACTGCCCCAAAGCATAAACACTAAGCGCTCGCGTTTTTCGTTCAACACCTTAATCACGGCATCCGTAAACGTCTCCCAGCCCTTACCTTGATGCGCCCCCGCGTTACTCTGCTCAACCGTCAGCACGGCATTCAAAAGCAACACCCCTTGGTCTGCCCATGAAGTCAAACAGCCATGATTTGGTGGCTGCAAACCGGTGTCTTGCTGCAATTCTTTATAAATATTTCTCAAGGATGGTGGAATTTTTACCCCAGGCAAAACAGAAAAGCTAAAGCCATGCGCTTGGCCGGGGCCATGGTAGGGGTCTTGCCCAATGATGACCACTTTGACCTGTTCGAATGGCGTCCTATTTAGCGAGTTAAAAATATCACCGCCGGCAGGAAAAATAGTCTTACCCGCCTGTTTTTCTGCTTGCAGAAATGCTTTCAGTTCCGCCATGTAGGGCATCGCGAACTGCTCACCCACTTGCTGCTGCCAAGCATCGATCAAAGTGCCTTTTTTCTGGGCAGCAGCCTCCGTCATCTTAGTGCCCTAAGCCTGCGGCTTCATATGCGGAAACAAAATAACGTCACGAATACTTGGCGAATCGGTAAACAGCATCACTAAACGATCAATACCAATGCCCTCGCCCGCAGTGGGCGGCAAACCATACTCAAGCGCGGTGATGTAATCTGCATCGAAATGCATGGCTTCGTCATCCCCTGCATCTTTCTCTGCTACTTGTTTGAGGAAACGCTCTTTTTGATCTTGTGCATCATTTAACTCTGAGAAGCCGTTTGCCAATTCACGTCCACCGACAAAGAATTCAAAACGATCGGTAACGAAGGGGTTATCGTCATTTCGTCTTGCCAATGGTGACACTTCCCACGGATACGCCGTAATAAACGTCGGTTGATCTAACTGCTCTTCCGCAGTGGCCTCGAAGATTTCACAAAGGTATTTACCTGCGCCCCATGTTGACTGCTGTGGTGAATCGGGCACGCCCACCTGCTTCGCATAGGCTTTCAGCGTCTCTAAATTATTTTCAGCATCCTCGAACACGGCCGCATCAAAGCTTGGGTTGTACTTCATGACCGCTTCTACCATGCTCATGCGAATAAAAGGTTGCGAAAAATCATAGATTGTTTCGGAAATCACCTCACCGTCGGCATTTTTCTTAGTCGACTTTATATCGGTCGTTCCTAAGACCTCAAGGGCCACCGTGCGCAGCATATCTTCGGTCAGGTTCATCAAATCATGAAAATCAGCGTAAGCTTGATAAAATTCAATCATCGTGAATTCTGGGTTATGACGCGTCGACAAGCCCTCGTTACGGAAATTACGATTTATTTCAAATACGCGCTCATAACCGCCTACCACAAGGCGCTTCAAGTAGAGCTCCGGCGCGATGCGCAAAAACATATCGATACCCAACGCGTTGTGGTGCGTCTCAAATGGCTTTGCCGTTGCACCACCAGGAATGACCTGCAACATGGGCGTTTCAACTTCCATAAAGTCTTTTTGCGCGAGGTAGTTGCGGATACTATTTACAATCTTTGAACGCAAGACGAAGGTTTTACGTGTGTCTTGATTTGCGATTAGATCAACATACCGCTGACGGTATCTGATTTCTTGATCAGCCAAGCCATGGAATTTATCCGGCAATGGCCGCAAAGACTTCGTCAGAATACGCAGATCTGCAATATCATTTACCTCGACGTAAAGATCGCCCTTACCTGACTTTTGCAGGAGGCCGCTCGCTCCGATAATGTCGCCCATGTCGAGGTGGATCCAATCTTTCGATTCTTTCTGCAGTTTCTTACCCAAATAAACTTGAATGCTACCGCTACTGTCTTGCACGCCAACAAATGGTCCACCACGACGCACCACTCGGCCCGCGACACTCACCGGCATCGCCAACTCAGCGAGTGTTGCCTTGTCTTTTTCACCGTGTGCAGTTTGCAGATCGCTCGCTTTATGTTCACGACGAAAATCATTTGGATGGCCGTTAGATTTGTCCCCTTCACGTAAAGCGTCCAGTTTCGCCTTACGCTCCGCAATCAATTTATTCTCATCTTCTTGCGGGGTAGTGGTGCCAGTTTGCTTAGCGTCATTCGCCATAGTGTCTTCCAGTCATTAGGCCTGATTCTCAGGCAATTAAATCAAAAAACTTATAAACCTTGTTTTAAACTCGCTTCGATAAATTGGTCCAGATCACCATCTAAAACCGCATTGCAATTGCTGGTTTCAACATTCGTACGAAGATCTTTAATACGAGATGAATCAAGCACATAAGAGCGAATCTGACTACCCCAACCAATATCAGACTTACTGTCTTCCATGGCTTGCGCTGCTTCACTGCGCTTCATCATCTCTAGCTCATAGAGTTTGGCACGAAGCTGCTGCATGGCTTTATCTTTGTTTTGGTGCTGCGAACGCTGATTCTGGCATTGCACAACAATACCAGTCGGTTCATGGGTAATACGAATAGCGGAATCAGTGGTGTTAACGTGTTGACCACCCGCCCCACTAGAGCGGTAAGTATCAATTCTTAAATCGGCGGGGTTGATTTCAATATCGACATTGTCGTCAATCTCGGGCGATACGAAGATTGATGCAAAAGAGGTATGACGACGGCTACCCGAATCAAAGGGCGACTTACGCACTAACCGATGCACCCCTGTCTCCGTGCGCAACCAGCCGAAGGCGTACTCACCCGTAAATTGAATGGTCGCACTTTTAATACCCGCGACATCGCCGTCTGACACTTCAACCAGCTCGGTCTTAAAACCCTTTTTCTCACCCCAGCGCAGAAACATGCGCATCAGCATAGAGGCCCAGTCTTGTGCTTCGGTGCCGCCAGAGCCAGATTGGATATCCAGATACGCATTATTTGGATCCATTTCACCGGAAAACATACGCCGAAACTCAAGTGTTTCAAGGCTATTGCTGAGGGCAGCGAGTTCATTTTCTACTTCGCCAACTGTCTCTGCATCTTGCTCTTCAACCGCAATATCGAGTAATTCTTTCGCATCACTCAGCCCAGCATCAAGTGACTCAATCGTCTCAACCACGACCTCTAGGCTAGCACGCTCGCGTCCTAGCGCTTGCGCATTGTCAGGATCATCCCATACCGCCGGCGCTTCTAGTTCTCTTGACACCTCAACAAGGCGCTCTTTCTTTGTATCGAAGTCAAAGATACCCCCTAAGCGTATCCACACGCGCTTGCATTTCTTTTATCTGCTGAACAATGGGGTTAACTTCTAACATCTAAAACATCTACCTATTTTAAAAAATGCACACGGCGCAGGCCAGCGCAATATTGCGACCACAAGAACCTGCGAACGGCGCGTATTCTATACGATTTAAGCAGGTTGCGCCAAATGACAAGCGGGAAAATGCAGCAATAAAATGGTGCGACTCAAGCTATTTTTTTGAAGTTGGCCCTAGTGCTTTTCAAACCACGTCTTCATTTCTTGTGCGGTGCTTAACCAATTCTTCTCAAACAGAATTTCATGCAAGGCATTGTCGACCAAGCAGAGGTGTTTATCCTCGATAGATAAGCCCTTAAATAACTGTTCACCCACCCAAGGCGCGACCAAACTATCACCTGCACCGTGCCAGATACCGACCGGAGTTTGCACGCTGCCCACGTGATCTTTGATATGTTGGATAACGCGTAAATAGTCGGTAAACCAGCGCAAGGAAATTTTACCATGCACCAAGGGGTCTCTTTCATAAGCCGCAACAATATCGGGGTCGCCACACACAATGCTCGGATCAGCCTCACCGCTTAAACTTAAGCGCGGAAACAAGCCCGCCAAGGCGGTGGCGATCCAACGCTTCAGTTTAGGCACTTCATAGGAGAGATCTGTCGCGGGGCCGCTCAAAACGGCCGCACGAAAAGTATTCGGGTATTGCAGCATATGTAAAATAGAAACGGTGGCGCCCATAGAATGGCCCAGCAGGTACTGATTATGATGCTTGAGCGTTTTACGCAGCGTCTCTAAATCGCGTGCATAATCTTCCCATTGATCAACATGGCCCCGCTTGCCATCTGATTTACCGTGCCCACGATGATCGAGCGCATGCACTTCGTAGCCTTGCTCGGTTAACCACTTAGCAACATTCTGATATCGGCCAGCATGTTCACTCCAGCCATGCGATAACACAACAGCACTGTGTGCGTTATCAGGCACCCAACGGTAAACATGGAGGCGGGTGCTATCTTCTGCAAAAATATCTTCTTCTGAGTTATACATTTACGACTCGCTATTTTTTTTGTTTTAGCTACGTATTAATCAAAGCGAGCGCCACAAGCTCGCTGCAACAAGGCTCATGATCGCCCCGATTATGAAATCAAGTACGCGCCAAGCATGTGCGTTGTTTAACATAGGCGCAAGTAAACGAGCGCCATAGCTTAATGAATAAAACCAAGTCAGGGAAGCGAAAGCCGCGCCCGCAATAAAAGCAAGCTTATATTGGTTTTCATAAACCCCACCAATGGCACCCAACAAAACAACGGTATCAAGATATACATGTGGATTCAGTAAAGACAACGCCAACGTCACCATGACGGCTTTACTCGCTGAACCAATACGGCGTGCATCATTGGCTATAGTGTCCAATTGAAACGCACGCCAAAAGGCGCGCAGCGCGTAACCGGTCAAAAATAATGCGCCAAACAAGGTAATCCAGAATAACCAGTCGGGCCGTGCTTGGATCAACGCCCCCATTCCCAATACACCCAGTGTAATTAAGGTGGTATCCACGGCGGTGCAGGTAAAGGCAATCACCCCCGGATAGCGACGTTGCACACCTTGGCTTAACACGAAGGCATTTTGCGCCCCAATCGCAACAATCAAACTGCCCCCAGTAAAAAAACCTTTTAGCAGCACCCAGATAAAACCGTCCAAACTAATTGACCACCTTAAACATACGATTAATATAAAGCCCGATATTCATGCGCATATAATGCCACAATGCACTCTATAATTTGGCGGTGCGCAAGACGAATAAGGAGACGCGAAAAGTGGCAAAAATTCAAATGATTGTTGGCAGTGTCATGGGCACAGCCGAACGCGTGGCGAACTATCTATGCGAGCAGTATTCTGCACACCATAGCCTGAACGTAAATATGCACGCGAACGCCGCTGACTTGCTTCGCGACGAAAGCGAATTTTTGCTCTTTTGCACCTCAAACACGGGCCATGGCGATTTACCCGACAATATCTTACCGCTGTTTCAACAGTTGACGGACAACTCCCCTGATATTGCGGGCCGTCACTATGCGCTGATCAACATTGGCGATAGCAGTTACCCGACATTTGGGGAAGCTGGCTTATTGTTAAAAAAAGCGCTAGATGACGCTGACGCGCTAGAGCTAATGCCCTCACTGCTTATCGATACAAGTATTGAGCGTTACCCGCAAAAGACCGCCCGCGACTGGTTTCAAAATCAACTCAACACCGCCCTTTCAAAAACCAGCGTCTAAATATAAATTTTTCCGCGCAGATAGAGCTGTGCCTGCCCGCTAATCACTACCTCATTTTCGCGCAACTCACAGTTTAAATGGCCAACACGTGCTGAAACCTGCCTTGCTTTCAGTGTTTGTTTACCCAATTTAGCCGCCCACATTGGCACTAAACCACAGTGAATTGAGCCTGTCACGGGGTCTTCAGGAATACCAAAAGCCGGCGCAAAATAACGCGAAACAAAGTCAACTGGACGTGTATGCCCCGCATCGCCTTTGGCAGTCACCACAACACCTTGCTTGGCAAAAAGTGCCTGAAGTTTTTCAAAGTTTGGGGTCAAACTAGCGAGTAAGGCTTCCGATTCAACTAAGGCATACAGATTTGGGTCTTCATCAGTTTTATATACCGCACTTACTGCACAACCCAGTGCAGACTCTAGCCCACTCGGTTTTTCGCATTCTAACGGATCAAAACGTGGGAAGCGCATTTGCAGCGCGTCTGGTGTTCGCGTGACATGCAGCTCACCCAGCTCGCATTGAAAACGAAGCGCATTCGCTTGCGTATCAAAAAATTTAAACAGCACATAACTGCTCGCAAGCGTTGCATGGCCGCATAAGGGTACTTCGACCGTCGGGGTAAACCAGCGTATTTCATATGCCTCTCCCTCTCGGACAATGAAGGCCGTTTCGGATACGTTGTTTTCAGCCGCGATATTTTGCAGCACGGACGTGTCGAGCCAGTTATCGAGTGGGACCACCGCCGCGGGGTTGCCACAAAATACTGAATCGGTGAAGGCATCTATCTGAAAAATATCGAGTTCCATGATGGCGTATGCTCCTGAGCACTCTGCGAATTTTCAGAGTTTAGCAAAGCCCGCATCCAAGATAAGTAGACAGATACACCCCTGTTTAACCCGTACAGTTGCAGCTCAATTGTTACTTATGAGAAAACACGCGCTCCGTCACATAATCACTACATAATCGGTAGAACAGCCGCTTAGATCAAGAAGTGCTATCGAATCGGGCATGACAGCCCCATCGTGTGCACGTAAGATGTAAGTCACGGAAATGCATCTGGCAAAACGTCACCAAAATGAGCTGCTCATGATAAAAGCAATACTATGGTCTTTACTGCCCTCGAAACTTTTTAAGGAAACGCTATATCGGCAAGGCTCCGCTGCGCTTATTCTTCTGTGCAGTAGTTTTTTATTTAGCATGTCTACATGGGCTAACACGGGTCTTGGGGGCATTCAAAAGAAAGACCTTGTTCCAATCTTAATGTGCGTATGGGACCCGATTGGGAAAGCAGGCCCCGCCGCGCAAATTATGGCAGAAGCAAAAATTTATGCGGCGAATTGGGGGGTAGACTTAAGTTACGTAGTGTACAGCGACGAGCGCATCGCCATTGACGAATTTAAACTGGGGCGCTGCGATGCCGTGAACATGCTCGGCTTTCGAGCACGTGAATTTAACAGCTTAACGGGAAGCCTAGGTGCGATTGGTGCGATCCCGAGCTACGAAGCCATGGGCATTGTCATCAAATCTTTGAGCTCAAAAAAAGCGGCTAAGCTAATGCGCATCGGCGATTATGAAGTGATCGCGATGGGGCCGGCAGGGGCGATTTTTATGTTTACGCGAGACCGCTCTATTTTATTACCCGGCGATTTTGCGGGTAAACGTATGGCCGTGTTAGATGATATTCCTGAATCCGCCTACTTATCGAAAAAACACGGTATTACGCCGGTGGCCTCCTCAATATTTAACTCAATCTTAAAATTTAATAACGGCAGCGTCGACCTTACCGCAGCGCCAGCGATCGTTTACGAGCCGTTTGAAATGCATAAAGGCATTGAGCCAGGCGGCGGTATCTACGCCGAGCCGTTTGTGTTTATTACCATGCAAGTAATTGCCCGATGGGAAAAATTCCCGGCAGATTTCGCGCAGAAAGCGCGCAGCAAGGCCGTGCAAGAATATTCTAAATGGGTGAAATTTCTGACCGACCCGGAAGCAACCATCCCAGAAGAATACTGGATTGATATCCCCGACCATCTCTACGATTACTGGGTAGAAGATTTCAGGCAGAGCCGCATTGAATTGGGCGAAATGGGCATTTATGACCAACGCACATTGAAGTTAATGCGTAAAGTGCGATGTAAGCTCGAGCCTGAAAGCGCCGAATGCTCGGCTTCTCGCAAAGAATAAACACGCCACTATAACGAGCGTAGTAACCAATGATCGCAAGCATTATGGCCGCTGCTACCGAGCGGCTCCTCTAATGCCTTAAAACCCACTTTCTGATAGAGGCTTAAAGCCTCCACCATTGAGGAAGTAGATTCCAAATAACAGTGTGCGTAACGCCTTGCTATGGCTGCATCACACAACCGGAGGATCAACTTTTGCCCGTAGCCTCTGCCGCGCGCCTGCGGTAACAAATACATCTTTTGTAACTCACAAGTATGCGATAGATGGCAATTGAAGGGGCCGATACCGCCGCCACCCATTAATTGGCCATTATGTTCGAGCACGAGATAACAGCGGTCATGGCCCTGATACGCGTTCGTCATTGTATCGAGCTCAGGATCTTGCCAAGCAAACCCTGGTTTATTCGCCCCATATTCAATGAGCACTTGTCGAATAATCTCTCCTATCTTGAGATCGTCTGCTACCCTTATCTCGCGAATA
>CAJWAD010000037.1 GCA_913020245.1 uncultured Oleiphilus sp. | reverse complement strand
TGCCCGATAAACACAAATTGCAAGGCCCTTACCATAACAAGGCGCAAGCGCTTGCCGCAAGCGGCGCTATAAGCCAAGCGTTAATCGAAAAAGGCTATACCTCGGTGAAAGAAATAACTATTTGGCGCATCGCGGCCCAAGCGCTAATTCGCGACAACCAAACCGAGCGCAAAGCGCATCACGTAAATAGCGAATTTATCCCACTTGGCATTATGCCTGACCCGCCATCGCGTGAGGATGAGTAAACTGCGACTCTGAATAAACATACAGACAGTGCGTAAACGGCATACCGGTGGGCGTGTAAAGAGACATTAATGTGGACGCATGTGAATCGCGTGGCATCTTGCTGCGTAAACATGTAGATGACTTTCCATTAACAGGCCTTGATCATGACGCATGACAAACCGACAGATGAACGCAGCGTTGCGCAGAAGATTCACGCTATTTTAAGCTTGCAAGTGCAATGCGTGCTGGCCACTCAGCATGCGGATAACCTATATCAACATTTGATGGCCTATGCGATGGCCGAAAGTCTAGCGACCATTTACCTTGCCTCTTTTCGGCAAACACAAAAGGTAAATAATATGCAACGCAATCCAAATGTAAGCCTGCTTTGGGATAACCGTACCGGCAACAATACAGACCATACCGATGGATTTGCGCTCGCGGCGCAAGGCTGTGCAAAAATCATGAACACCTCAGCACAAGGCCAGGTTCGTCAACAAGTCTTATCGCGTAACGACAGCCTTGCGGGCTTACTTAACCAAGAAAATGCAGTACTGATTAGCATTGATGTTCAGTCTTACCATCTTGCTATTGGGTACTCTAAAAGCTTATTTTTTCGCCCTTAGTGGGCGCTCGCAAATAGACACGGCGTTAATGTCGATGAGGGTTAACTTTATAAAACCACTGTGTGTTTTGCTCAATTTTTTGTGCGATCACCATCGTCATTATGGTACTAACAATGCATCGACACTTTATGTGAGGTCTTAAACAATGCCTAGTCAAAATAATCATCAATTAGCGGAATTTATGCAAGGGTTAGTGCGTCGCAACCCAGGCGAGATCGAATTTCATCAAGCCGTCGAAGAGGTCGCGGCCACCATTTTGCCCTTTATTGCGGACAAGCCTGCGTATCGAGATGCGCAGATTCTAGAGCGGATGAGCGAACCAGACCGCATGATTAGTTTTCGGGTAGCCTGGGAGGACGATGGCGGTAACGTGCGTGTGAATCGCGGCTATCGCGTGCAATGCAACAATGCCATCGGCCCATACAAAGGCGGTATTCGTTTCCACAAAAGCGTTAACGCCAGTATTCTCAAATTTCTTGCGTTTGAGCAAACCTTTAAAAATAGCCTGACAGGGTTGCCTATGGGTGGCGGAAAAGGCGGCTCTGATTTTAATCCCAAAGGCAAATCAGATCGTGAAGTAATGCATTTTTGCCAAGCGTTTATGACAGAGTTAATGCGCCATATTGGCCCCAATACGGATGTGCCTGCCGGCGATATCGGGGTCGGCGCCCGAGAAGTGAGCTATATGTTTGGACAATACAAACGTATTAAAAATGAGTTTGTCGGTGTCTTGACGGGTAAAGGGCTTGAATTTGGCGGTAGTGAAATCAGAACGGAGGCGACCGGATATGGCTGCGTGTACATGATGGATGACATGTTAACGCAACACAATATGGGCATAGCGGGACAAATCGCAATCGTATCGGGTTCAGGTAATGTCGCGCAATACACGTGTGAGAAAGCCACGCAATTGGGTGCTAAGGTGGTCACCTTGTCAGATTCGTCTGGATTTATTTATGACCCTGAGGGCATCGATGCTGAAAAATTAGCCTACGTAAAAGAATTGAAAGGTATCCAACGAGGGCGCATCAGCGAATACGCTACCAAATTTGGTTGTGAATTTCATGAGGGTAAGCGGCCATGGGGGGTGAAAGGAGATTTAGCCTTCCCGTGTGCAACGCAAAATGAGATTAACGTAGACGATGCTCATCTGCTCATAAACAATGGTATCAAAGCCGTCTGTGAGGGGGCCAACATGCCCACGTTTAAAGACGGCATTGATGCGCTGCAAGAAGCTGGGGTGTTATTTGCACCGAGTAAGGCCGCAAATGCAGGTGGCGTAGCGGTTTCTGGCTTAGAAATGACGCAAAATAGCATGCGGTTATCTTGGGACCGCGATGAACTTGATCAACGACTAAGAAAAATAATGCTGGGCATTCATCGCAGCTGTGTGCAATACGGTCAAGGACAACATGGTACGACTGACCAGGTCGATTACGTAAAAGGCGCAAATATCGCGGGCTTTATTAAAGTGGCCGATGCCATGCTCGCTTATGGCGTTATGTAATGCTTGCCAATAGCGCTAGCTCAGTTGAAAGAGCTAGCCATCTTTCAGGCTATCCATTAAGGCGGAGAGCGTTTGTCTACCCACCTCTTGGTTACGCTCTTTATCGGCTGTCTCGCCGCCTTCCCATTGCAAATCATCCTCTGGTAGTTCATCAAGAAGCCGACTGGTGATGGTTTCAATCTTCTCGCCATATTGTTTGCGTGAGGCCGCATAAGTGAGCGCCAGGGTTTGGCGCGCTCGCGTGATGCCCACATACATCAGACGGCGCTCTTCTTCGATATTGTCTTCTTCAATGCTATTAAGGTGTGAGAGGGTTTCTTCTTGCGGCTCAAGCATAATGTCTTACCACAGGATTCTCGTGCAACGTCAATGTTTAGGTGATTAGATTTGATTTTTGATGTCGAAATAAGCGCTATTTGCTACTCGAAAATATTGTTTATCCATCCTCGGCTCCCAAAAAATACAATTAAAATCACCTTAGGTTTATTTTAAGGGAAAACGATGTTTATATTGGAAGCAGGATGAGAAACTCACGAAGTAAACTATGTCAGACAAATTAAACGAAGCTATTTCGCTACACAAAAACAACCAATTTAATGAAGCCGAACAAGCTTACATTTCTTGTTTGGAAGAAAATGTTAGCCATCCCAAGGCGAATCACTTATACGGTTTACTTCAATACCAAACAGGCAGAAAACTATCCGGCATTGAGATGATCGAAAAATCGATCTCCCTTTTGAGCTCTGATCCCCAGCCATATATGGATCTCGTCAAAATGTATAAACTGGAGAATAGACTGGATGATGCGATTGAATTACTAAGGGGTTTTTATCAGCAGTTTAATGAACCCAAAGCCATGGTAGAGATTGCATCGATCGCGACCATGCTTGGGAACACCAATTCTGCCATCGAGGCTTATCGAAAAGCGATAGAAAGCATGCCCAGCCAGATAGAACTGCACTATAACTTGGGTAATGCATTGAGAACAGCTGGCCGAATGGATGAGGCGATATCAGCTTACCGTAATACCCTGCAATTAGACGCAGCCTTCATGCCTGCAATTTTGAATTTGGCATCCCAACTAAATCTAATTAAAGACTTTCACGAAGCATTAACTGTATTAAATCGAGCACCGCACGACAACACTAACACTTATGAATACCACTTCGTTACTGCTCATGCTTATATGGGCCTCTTGGAAGAAGCCAAAGCTGAGTATCACCTTCGTGCAGCGTCAAAACTAACTAGCGAGCCACTTACATGTTTTGAAGCCCTTGCACATTGCCTCTTACGTCAACTGAAACACAGTGAAGCCAAAGAATTTGCCCTACAAGCAATTGATATCGACTCACATAGTGCAATTGCAACTTATGTATTAGGTGATATCCTCGCGCTAAGCGGCGACATAGAACAGGCGAGAGTAAAGATGTGGGAGTCTTTTCAAAAAAACCCCAACTTTATGGAAACAATTCGCTGTCTTCTCAACTATCGGGGCTTACCAAGCAAGCAAATGGAACAAGTAGTACATGCAGCAAAAACTTGTTGCGATTCGGCAAGTAGTTACAATGCCGAGGATAAATCAGCTTTGTTAGTTGCACTCGGTGCTTATCACGAAAAAAATGATCAAACTGATGAAGCATTTAAATTCTTAGAGGAGGGAAATAAACTGCTGAGAAGCAGTTATGAATATGATGAGACTAAGCATCTGAATGCACTTTTATCTATGCAGGAGCTGGATAGCAACCTCCTGCTCAATGCGCAAGGACATCTGCAAGCAAACGCAATATTTATTGTTGGGATGCCAAGGTCAGGCACATCTCTAATTGAGCAAATTATGTCTTGTCACTCTAAAGTGAACGCCTTGGGTGAATCGCCTTGTTTCCCAGATGAGGTACGAAAGTTGGGTGGATCAATCAGCTTGCGAGTCTCGCCAAGTATAATCAACGCGTTAGGCGAGAACTACGTCAAAGCACTAAACCTCCCTCAAAACGACAAACCTTTTTTTACTGACAAATTACCACATAATTTTCGTAATATCGGACTCATTGCGGCGGCACTTCCTAACGCTAAGATAATACATTGTGTGAGAGACCCAGTTGAAACCTGCCTCTCAATTTATAAACAGATATGGAAAGATGCGTCAAACAGCCACGCCTATGCTCAAGATTTAGAAGAACTCGCAACCTATTACAAAACCTATGTTGAGCTAATGAACCATTGGTATGACACTTGCGGAGAAAGAATCTACAGAATAGATTATGAGCAAGTAGTAATGCATCCAGAAGCCGAAATAGCAAAAATACTCGATTTTTGCGGATTACCTTTTGAGAATGCATGCTTAGAGTTTTATAAATCAAAAAGAATTGTGAACACAACAAGTGCCTACCAAGTAAAACGGTCGATATATAAGGATTCATTAGCAATATCAGATCGATATGGAGAAAAATTAGATGAGCTGAGGACCAGTCTTTCAACCGTAGCGCCATGGAAAAGAAAAGCTAGAATTGAAATACAAAGCAAACCCTAGCAAACCCTAGAATCTTTTCATAATGGCTAATATCGAAAATATACATAAGCGATTATCTGGAATTAAACCAAACTCGCATGAAATATATGTGAAACGTCGTTTATGTTCCTATTGAGTTCGGTGATAGTATTTTTCCTCTAGGCCTGGAGAAATACGTGGTGGAAACAACAGATACTTTTTACTGTTGGCAGGGATCACTTGGTACCTAACTTTCGCTAACCATCTTTCAGACTATCCATTAAGGCGGAGAGCGTTTGTCTACCCACCTCTTGGTTACGCTCTTTATCGGCTTGCTCGCCACCTTCCCATTGCAAATCATCCTCTGGTAGTTCATCAAGAAACCGACTGGGGATCGTTTCAATCTTCTCGCCATATTGTTTGCGTGAGGCCGCATAAGTGAGCGCTAGGGTTTGGCGCGCTCGCGTGATGCCGACATACATCAAGCGGCGCTCTTCTTCGATATTGTCTTCTTCAATGCTATTACGGTGCGGGAGAATTTCTTCCTCTAAACCCATGATAAAAACGTTTTCAAATTCTAAGCCTTTGGAGGCATGTAAGGTAAGTAGATGCACCTTATCGCTTTCGTCTTCTTCCTCTCGCTGCTCCAGCATATCGCGCAACACTAGCTTAGAAATGGCTTCCTCTATGCCAATTTCGTCAGCCGTGCCTTTATCGGTATCCAGCATTGATTTTATCGACTCGACCAGATACCAAATATTCTCCATTCGCCGCTCTGCTTGCTTGGGCGTATTGGCATTTTGATACAGCCATTGGTCATATTCGATATCCGTAAATAATTGTTTGATGACGGCAACGGGGTCATCTTCGTAACAACGACGTATCGTCTTATCAAGCCAGGCGCAGAAACGCTGCACGCGCTCCAACGCGCGACCGCTTAGATGCTGCGCCAAGCCCAGCTCATTCGCCGAAGCATACAAGCTTGCACCACGTTCAGTCGCATAGTTACCCAGTTTCTCGAGGGTTGACGGACCAATCTCACGGCGCGGCACGTTCACGACCCTTAAAAAAGCGGCATCGTCAGCAGGGTTGACCAACAGGCGCAAATAGGCCATTGCATCTTTGATTTCATTTTTCGAAAAAAACGAACTGCCGCCCGACATCCGATAGGGCACCTGAAAAGCCTGCAGCTTAATTTCAAGCAAGCGTGCTTGATGGTTGCCGCGATACAACACGGCAAAGTGCTTAAAAGGGATGTCACGCTTGAGTTTTTGGTCGAGTATTTCCGCAGCAATTTGCTCGGCTTCGGCATCTTCGTTGCGACAGCGAATAATGCGAATACGCTCGCCACTGGCTAATTCGCTCCACAGTACTTTTTCAAACACATGCGGATTGTTGGCAATCACTTGATTAGCTGCACGCAAAATCAAACCTGTAGAGCGGTAGTTTTGCTCGAGCTTTATGAGTTTTAAGGTCGGAAAGTGTTCCTCCAAACGGACTAAATTTTCTGGCCGCGCACCCCGCCAAGCGTAAATAGATTGATCGTCATCACCGACGACGGTGAACGCTTGCCGTAATTCGACCAGTAACTTGACCAATTCATACTGTGCGAGATTGGTGTCTTGATATTCATCAACTAATAAGTATTGAATTTTTTGCCGCCATCGTGACAGCACGTCTGGGTGATTTTGGAACAGCTGCACGGGCAATAAAATAAGATCGTCAAAATCGAGTGCGTTATAGGCCTTTAGGTATCGATTATACAACGCATATATTTGTGCTGCCTGAAGATGCACGGGATCCTTCGCTTGCTGTATCGCTTGCTCAGGGGTGAGCATGGCGTTTTTCCAATTCGAGATCGTCATTTGAATTAGCGTTAGTTGATCAGAATTCTCTTCGCCTTCTTTAAGCGATAGATCGCGTATTAGCGCCTTACTATCTTCAGAATCGAAGATTGAGAACCCGGGCTTATACCCAAGCACTTTATGCTCTTGCCGGATGATATTGAGGCCAAGGTTATGAAAGGTTGAGACAATCAAACCGCGCGCCTCAGGGCCAGAAATGATTTGCGCTACCCTCTCTTTCATCTCACGGGCGGCCTTGTTGGTAAAAGTCACCGCTGCAATGTTGCGCCCTTTCAAGCCACACTGATTTATAAGATAAGCAATTTTTCGCGTAATCACGCTCGTTTTGCCACTGCCAGCACCGGCTAGCACCAACAACGGACCGCTCACAAAATCAACCGCTTCACGTTGTTTGGGGTTTAGTCGATTGGCCAAAATATCCTCAGGCGTCTGCTGTGTGTTTAGTCGTCGGGATGACTAAATTAAGGCATAGAGTTTACCTGAACGCCCTCACCTGAGGCCAACCTAGAACATTAATTAGCAGCAGTTTTTATTAATTTCTCAACCAGTAAGGGTTTAATTCTTATCAGCCGCCGCCATATTGAAAGGCAAATAATTAAACGTAGGGTTTTCGCAAGGCATGACTGTAATCGCCGATCAAATTGCACAAGAGCTTTCCATTCGTAGTGCGCAAGTTGACGCCACCATTAAACTGCTCGAGGAAGGCGCGACCATTCCTTTTATTGCACGCTACCGTAAAGAAGTCACTGGGGCATTAGATGACACGCAGCTACGCAAATTAGATGCGCGCTTAAATTACTTGCGAGAACTTAACGAGCGCCGAACCACTATTCTGAAAAGCATCGCTGATCAAAATAAACTTACGGAAGCATTGAGAGCGAAAATCAACGCAGCCAGTAACAAACAGACGCTTGAAGATCACTATCTTCCCTACAAGCCAAAGCGTCGTACCAAAGGTCAAATAGCGATCGAAGCGGGACTTGAGCCACTCGCTGAAGAACTTTTTAACAACCCAAGCAGAGACCCCGAACAATTAGCGCGAACCCATCTGAACCCTGAGCATAAAATTACCGATACTAAGACCGCTTTAGAAGGCGCCAAATTTATTTTGATGGAGCGTTTCGCCGAAGACGCTGACCTACTCGCCAAACTTAAAGACAACCTAATAGAACACGGTATCGTCACGAGTCAGGTAATAGAGGGCGAAGAAGCTAAAGCGGAAAAATTTCGCGATTACTTTGACTATCAAGAGCCCATTAGTAAACTTCCCTCGCACCGTGCCTTAGCGCTATTTCGGGGCCGCAACGAAAGCTTATTAAACGTCAGTCTCAAACATAAAGAGGATCCGAGTGATACGCGCCTTCCGCAAGTGGGCGAGCGTTTACTAGCAAGCCATTTGAATATCACCGCTCAAGGCCGAGCCGCGGACGATTGGCTTAACGAAGTGGTGCGCTGGACATGGCGTGTAAAATTAAAATTGCATATCGAAAACGAGTTATTAGGTCGACTCCGAGAAACCGCTGAACAAGGCGCAATTGAAGTCTTTTCGGCCAACTTAAAAGACTTATTACTGGCGGCACCCGCCGGTGACAAGGCAACCATGGGACTCGATCCAGGTTTACGCAGTGGCGTGAAGGTTGCGGTAGTCGATGCCACCGGCAAGGTACTAGACCATGCGACGATCTACCCACACGCCCCGCAAAAAAAATGGACAGATGCTTTACAAACACTGGCGTATTTAGTTGAAAAACATCAAATTAAATTGATCAGCATTGGCAATGGTACCGCCTCTCGTGAGACGGAAAAACTCAGCAAAGAGCTTGGTCAGTACATGCTTAAAAAACAGTCAGGCTATTTGCTCTCGCACATTGTTGTTAGCGAGGCAGGCGCCTCAGTTTATTCTGCGTCTGAATTTGCGGCGAATGAATTCCCCGACCTAGATGTAACCATTCGGGGTGCAGTATCAATTGCTCGCCGCTTGCAAGACCCACTCGCAGAGCTCGTAAAAATTGAACCGAAAGCCATCGGTGTGGGCCAATATCAGCACGATGTGAGTCAATTGCAGCTTAACCGGAGCTTGGACGCAGTGGTTGAAGATTGCGTTAATGCCGTAGGCGTTGATGTGAATACCGCATCCGTTCCATTGCTGGCTCGTGTTGCGGGCTTGAATCAAAGTATTGCCAATAATATTGTTGATTACCGCGACCACAATGGTGCTTTTTTGGTACGCAAAGATTTAATGAAGGTCTCGCGCTTAGGGACAAAAGCCTTTGAGCAATGCGCAGGATTTTTGCGCATTCGCAATGGTAACAATCCGCTCGATGCCTCGGCCGTGCACCCCGAATCTTACCCTTTAGTGGCGCGTATGGCGGACAAGAAAAAAACCTCAATCGCCGCCTTGATTGGCAATAGCCAAGTGCTTGCTGATTTATCTGCGAATGACTTTATAGATGAACAATCAGGCGAACTTACGGTAAAGGATGTGCTCACTGAGTTAGCAAAACCTGGCCGAGATCCACGCCCTGAATTTAAATTCGCCGCGTTCAAAGAAGGCGTCGAAACGTTAAAAGATTTACGCCCAGACATGATCTTAGAGGGCTGCGTTACTAACGTTACGCACTTCGGGGCATTCGTTGATATTGGCGTACATCAAGACGGCTTGGTGCATATTTCTGCACTGGCTGATAAATTTGTTAAAGACCCGCGCGAGCAGGTTAAAACAGGCGACATCGTCAAAGTAAAAGTATTAGAGGTAGATGTGCAACGCAAACGTATTGCCCTCAGTATGCGCATGCATGACAAGGCCGCTGTCGCGCAAGACGTGCGCGCCGCGAAAGCGCAAAAGGACAAGCCCCAAAATGCCCCTAACGAACAACAGCAACCAAAAAATAAGCCTAAGCCAAGAGCAAAGCCAAGAACAAAGCCAGCAGAAACCGAAGCAAGCTCATTCGCGCTCGCTTTTGCCAAAGCCAAAGCAAAAAAATAACGATGCAACAGGTGCATTAAAAATAGTACTATTCTGGCGCAAGCGTTACTGGCCACACTAGTGCGACGAGCAAAACGCGGATCATTAAAAGGAAACTAACACGCATGCAGGCCGACTCTCAGTCTCTACCGATAATGTCCGCGCTCGAACATTATTTTAGGCATAACGCCGAACTCATTACCCGAGGTATTGAAAAAGAAGGGCTGCGAGCAACGCCGCTTAGCGAGATTTCACAAACTGATCATCCGTGTAGCCTGGGGCATCCATTAACGCACAGCCGCATTACGACTGACTATTCAGAAGCCTTGCTGGAACTTATTACGCCGGTGTCTAATAGTCGCGAAGCACTTTTAAATAATCTTCATAACACGCATCGGTTTGTACTCGATAATATCGGCGAAGAACTCATGTGGGCTGGCAGCATGCCGTGCAGAATCAATGGCAATGAAAGTATTAGGATCGCAGAATATGGCGATTCAAATATCGGCATATTAAAGCATGTTTACCGCCGCGGTTTAGATGTCCGGTATGGCCGCATTATGCAGAGCATTGCCGGCTTACACTATAATTTTTCACTCGACGATAAGTTTTGGACACTTTTGCATGAGCGATCTGAAAGTGCCCTCAACCTTAAAGATTTCAAATCAGACCGTTACTTTGCGCTCACCCGAAATTTTCGGCGTTATTCTTGGCTTTTAATGTATTTATTTGGCGCATCGCCCGCACTCGATGAGAGCTTTCTCGATGGCGCAAAACACGCACTCGATTCCTTTGATGACAAAGGCACATTGTATAAAAAATATGCGACTTCTTTGCGTATGGGAGACCTGGGTTATCACAATAATGCGCAAGCCTCGCTGGCGATTTGTTTTAATACCCTAGACAACTTTAATGATACCTTAGGCGATGCCATCGAAACGCCCTACCCTGCTTATGAAAAAATTGGCCTTAAAAAAGGTCATGAATTCATACAACTGAACACTAATATTCTGCAAATTGAAAATGAATACTACAGCTCAATTCGTCCCAAACGCTCCGCGCATAGCGGCGAAAAACCAACGCAAGCGCTGCGCAAGCGAGGCGTCGAGTATGTTGAAATACGTTGTGTTGATTTAAACCCCTTTGAGCCGCTAGGTATATCCCATGCGCAATGCTCTTTTCTTGATGTTTTCCTGTTACTTTGCCTGCATGACGATTCTCCTTTTCTGGATGATCAAACGTGTAAAACACTCGAGGAGAATTTTAGTTTGGTGGTGAATGAAGGACGACGACCCAACCTCATGCTAAAAAGTAATGGAGAGAACCTCGCTCTGACAGACTGGGCAACTAAACTTTTGGACGCTATGCAGCCGTTTGCCGAATTACTCGACGCGCAACAAAGTGATGATAGCTATCAAACCGCGCTGGCGGCGCAACGATTAACAATAGACGATGTATCGCTCACCCCATCAGCCCAAGTGCTTAACAATATGAAAGCCCAAAACCGGTCCTGGCTAGAATTAGGGAATCAATTGTCTACCGCACACAAACAGACGCTTCTAAGCAGTAAAACAAATATGGAAGCGCTCGCAGACCTTAAAAAAGAGCAGAAAAACTCGCTTCGACAAGAGCTTAAAATCAAACAACAAGACACGATGGATTTTTCTGATTTCCTAGCGGCCTACCAAGCATCTTGATAAGCCAAGCAAAACGGCATTACGGTCTAACAAAAATTTAATCGTTTAAAAAAGTGTGATGACTGGCACACTTTTAAATATTGCACTATCGTAAAAAAATGTAAATTTGCTGGCTGAATCCTTGTAGGGAGGACGGGCTCCAATCGTTTTGGGTCTCAACTTTAGTCAAGCAAGATAACAATAAACATCTTTTTAAGAGGTGCGGCCTCATGGCCCAAGATGTGTCTTTTGCCTGGGATATGGACTCGCTAAATAAAGCTTACCGCCAAGGCTATATGGCCGGTGTGATGGGCCCAGATCAACGAAAGTGCCCGTATATTGGCGAAATCGTCGAAGCGGCATGGGAAGCTGGTTGGGAAGACGGAAAAGACGTTGCCCTATTGGATCAGCATCGCCGCCTAGCCTCATAATTGAAGCTGTATGAACAGACCTACAAGCTCAAAGTAAGTGGACTAATGCTGCACGAGAAAGCTTGTAAACAACAAGTCTTCGATCGGATTATCACCAATTTCTTCTGAAACCGCTTCACTCGCCGCGGTAAAGGCCGCCACACGAATCGTCTCTTGGCTGGTTCTTAAACCCATTTCTTTATGCGTTTGGCGACTTAATAACATTACTATTTGATGCCGAATTAACGGTTCATGCGCCTTAATCATTTCTAAGTGGTCAGCGCTCAGTGTACGTAACGAAATTTCTGTTTTCACATACGATAACTTCTTTTTACCTTGACCAAAATTCGTTACAAAAGGTGGATTCATAGTGTAATAGACGGGTTTAGCTCGGTCCTCAGCCCATGTTAAACCAGCGGTTGTTGCCATGACAGCGAGTATCAACGATACGACAAACTTAACCATTAAAAACGTCCTTGGGGTCTCTAGTTATTCGATTGCGATTGTTAACAATCTATAGAGCTAGCTTAACAAAGCATCTCGATTTCTCCAGAAACTTTTTGTATACGCTGTGATACAAAACGTAGCGGACTATGAAAAAGCACGCATCCTTTTAAATTACAATGACTTAATTCATGCATTCTATTGGTTCACTGCAGCGCGAAGCTTGATAAGCTACTGCAATGTAGTTTACGAGACACTGTATGTTTTCTTTGCCACCTCGGCTCATTTTCGGCGGCTTGAGCTTAACAAGCATGTTACTGGTACTGACGGCGATCTATATTGAGCCTTTTGCCAGCATGAACCCCTGCCCGATGTGCCTTCTGCAACGCGCAGCGTTTATTGCCGTCGCTACAATAGGTGGTTTTGCGTTTATATTTCAGCCCCATGGTGCTTTAAAAAAAGTATTTGCGCTCCTCACGGCTGTTGCAGGAATAGTTGGCGCGTCCATCGCGGGGCGTCAAATCTGGTTGCAGCACTTACCGGAAGATCAAGTCCCTGCTTGCGGGCCGGGATTAGAGTACATGTTAGATGTTTTTCCTTTTTTTGAAGCGCTTCGAATGGCGCTGCAAGGCACAGGTGACTGCGCCGAAGTACAATGGATGTGGTTAGGCTTATCCATCCCAGGATGGAGTTTTTTAGCTTTTTCAACAATGAGCCTAGCCGGCCTTTACCTGCTTTTTCAGCGAAGGAATTAGGAACGACGATTTTTTTTGCATGCGAGACTAAGCTCGTCGCATAATAGGCAAATAAGCTGCCATAAAACAAGCAGTGGCTAGCCACTGTATATAGACGTAACTGACACAAGAATTTGGAGAACACTATGCTCGATAATTGCAAAGATGCAAAAGAGCGCTGGGGCGGCGTAAACGATCTGATTGATAAGTGGCTAATGGAGCGACAAGAGTTGATCGTAAAGTTTTGCGATATCTCAACTAATCCGGGTAGCTCTCAAGAAAATACAGTGGAGCGTCTACAAACCTTCTGCCAAATCCTTGTCGATTACGTCTCTGTAGGCCACTTTGAAATCTACGACCAACTGTTAAGTGAAGCTGACGAGTTTAATAATGAAGACGGCAAACTGCTAGCGACGCAAGTCATCCCGAAGATTCAGAAAACAACAGAAGTCGCGCTAGATTTTAACGATCGCTTTGATGATATACATAAAGTGGATGACGGCATTGAGAAGCTCCTCGAAGAATTAGAAAATTTAGGCACGATGCTTGAAGCGCGCTTTGAATTAGAAGATCAAATGATCAAGGTAATGCATAATTCTCAGGCAAACCTTGCAACATAATCCAACTACGGGTTAGCGATACACCTAAAATTCAGTGCCCCAGCCGTCTTTTGCGTGTATCGACCCACCCTTCTTTCGCTTAACAGCAAACTCGTTTCCGCAAGCTATACTGAAAGGTGTCCGAGAAATACAGGCCTGCAACGTGAAGACCTCCTTAAAAATATTTGCTACATGTCTATGTTTATCTGTGCTCAGTGCGTGCAGCAATAAACCGGATGAACGCGATACACTCGCGATACAAGGTTTGCTAAGTGGCGCGCTATCTAGTCAAGGTAATTATGCGCTAATTGGGTCTATTCAGCATGGCGGTAGCCTATGGCAAACCTCGCCGCTCGAGCGAAAATATAACTGGAACCATCAAGCCAACACGCTTACTAGTATCACTGAGGTAGCACTCTCTGGTGATGCCACTAAAGCCGCAACAGCCTCGAAAAATCAGTATGTACTATGGAATATACAAACAGGCTTAGGTGAGCAATTCTGGCGTACAGGCAGTAAAATATTGAGCCTAGCCCTGAATGAGCAAGGATCCCGCGCCCTGGTCGGACAAGAAAGTGGACAAATCTGGTACATGGACACACGCACTGGCCGCAATCTTGCAGAATTTGCACACAGCGCTGAAGTACGCAGCGTTGATCTTACACGAACACATGCGGTCACGGCCGGCGACGATTTCCTTGTGCGTCTTTGGGAGCTGGAGAGTAAAGCACTCGTGCGAGAGAAAAAACTCAAAAATATGGCACGTTATGCACTGTTTTCCCCAAGCGAGCGCATGATATTTGTCTCTTCTTTACGCGGCGATCACCTCGTATTAGACAGCGCAAGCTTAGATATTATCGGTAACATAAACGAACGGTATATGAATGTAACAGCCGCAACTTTCTCGCCTGACGAAAAACTTATCTATTTAGCAAATCCGCAAGGCACCATTCGCGCATATGAGACCTCAACAGGGAGTAAAGTGAATGACTGGACAAGCCCGCCAAAGAAAGCGTTCGCGCATGGCACGAGCAAAGCCGTTTTAGGGTTATCGGCGATAGGCAACCAACTCCAGGCACTCACTTCAGGCGGGGAATTGCATACCTTTAATTTGAATTGAGGTTAGACCACGCGGGATTAAGCCCCCCTTTAAATGAGACCTAGTGCGCAAAGAAACCTGTTTGGCCTGTCAGATACAGCAACTGGCCTATTTTGATATTTCAGTTAGGCGGCTCGCTCGATACACTAAATTCAGAATAACAATAACAGCTCGGAAAACGAATTACGGCAAGCTTGCTTGCCTCTTTCCCTCTCTTCTTAGTAAATAATCTAAAGTCGTATTTCTGACGAAAGATTGTATAAACAGCCTAGATTGCGAGCAGCCTCACAGCTATTTTCAACTCGTCCTTTTATACTTTTGATCATTCTAGTATTCGACAGAAAATGCCTACGTGTCCAATTCCGATACACAGCTGCGCGCACCCGGCCTGAGCAATGAACAGGCAAGGCAACTGCTCAATCACGCTTTCGAAAATGCTCTCGACATCAACTCCTGCCTTATTGGCCTTCCGCATGCCTCTGAAAACATTCTTGCGGGGCTTGCCAATTTCAGTCCAGAGCAAGAGCTACAACTCATTAGCAATTTACTTGAGCTTTCCGATAAAGCACCTTTTGAATTGGGCTATCACATCGGCTTGAATAGCGGCCTGAGCTCACTCGGGGTAATCGGACAAAGTATGCTGTCATCATCTACGGTCGGTGAAGCGCTTGCAACAGGTGCCCGCTACTTAGAAAAGGCGTTTCACTTTGTGC
This sequence comes from uncultured Oleiphilus sp., assembly GCA_913020245.1. Classification (GTDB taxonomy): domain Bacteria; phylum Pseudomonadota; class Gammaproteobacteria; order Pseudomonadales; family Oleiphilaceae; genus PZPK01. The sequence continues at coordinate 11,566 of CAJWAD010000037.1, read as the reverse complement.
ATTTCAGCTTGAGACCGATCAGCGATAAAGTAAAAATGGTGTTTCATCTTCAAGCGGAAACATCGGAGAAGGTGCAAGCATTTTTGCTGGCAAGAGAGATCGGGATCAACGTGTCTACCCACAAACTCGCGTTCCCCGATACCCTGGACATCGTAATTGAAGCTGGGTTTAGTGGCCCAGAGCAAATTGGCATGACACACGTTGCAGATGCTTTTGGCTGCCAAATAAAATTTAATTGCAATGAAAACTACTTGCTGAGCTATGCCGATAGCCTAGAGCAGAAAATGCCCTTTAGTAATGAGGTCGCCGCGCAAATTTTGGAGCAGCATTGCCTTAGCTCGATTTCATCATTTTCAGCCTCATACTTATCGAAAATAGACCATGTCGACCTTCAAGATTACGGCGAATTAGAGGCAAAAATCGTTGTAATATTAGCCGCAAAAGAAGACTTTAGAATGAGCCGAGAAGACGTGGCCTCGCAGTTGAACATGTCATCTCGCAGCCTAGCCCGTCATTTACAGACTCAGGGTACGAATTGGCGAACATTAATGAGTAAACTTAAAATTCGGGAAGCAAAACGTTTGCTAACGCAAACAAATTATTCGATTCAGAAAATATCAGAGCAAACGGGCTTTGCGAGCAGCAGCGCTTTTTCACTGGCCTTTGCCCGCAACCAAGGCATGAGCCCATCGGAATTTAAGCAGCAGTGTGGCCAGCACAAGTCCGCAAGGCTCATCGCAAGCTGATGAGCGGCCTGAAGGGAAGCAAAAAACCTAAAGCTTAGAAAGCTGTAATGGACGTTTCAACACTTTTTCATAAAAGAAAATAATGGCTTCACGCGCCTGATTCAGTTTCGCTCGAGATGGCGCCAAGCTTTTGACCAGATAAGATAAAAAGGCTTTCACATTCGTTTCAGAGAGGCTTGCAGGACTCATCATGCCGTTATACGTAAGGTACTGAGCAATCCAATTTTGATAGGTATTTACCGTACGTGCGCTAAGCTGTTGATCTGCGCTGACATTTGCAAACTCTGCCGCCAATCCGGGCTGGCATTCGTTAATCGCTAGTTGTGCATCCATTGAGTAGTCGTTCCATTTGGCACGATAGACTGAGTATAGTCACCGAGCATGACATGTAAAAGTGAGATTCATTACACTTTTATGTCGGTCTTATGATTATGCTTTTAGGTTTTCGATGGTCGTAATATATTCTTGCATCGCCTCGTCTGCGGACATACCTTTCAACTCTTCCCAGGCTTGATATTTCGCCCGGCCAACAAAATCCATCATTCCAGGCTTTTTACCAGTGACATCGCCATCGCTTGCTTGCTTAAACAATGCATACATTTTAAGTTTTAACTCATTTGAAGGTTGAAAGTCGCCTTCAGCTGTCTTTACATAATTAAGCGTATCTTCAAATTGTTGCTTTAAATCAGACATATCAATTAACCTAGTCGTCAAATTTTCGCGGATTATACAGACTTAATAATTGTAGGTGTAGGGGAATTTATCATCGCAACACAGTGTTCTACCCAGAATCGGGACACAGTTGACATAAGTCTATATAGTTAATCGCGAATTACAGTCGGTGATGATTATTCAATACTCGCCATGATCACATCAACGCAAAGAAGCAAAACCCATGTTGAGTTACCGTCTCAATTACTGTGATGCTCAACATAAGCAGGGTCTGATAAATTTTCTTGCCCTATCAAAAGCATTTGGAGACTTAATCTGTGAAAATAATAAAAATAGTTGGTGTTACTATTGTGCTGTTAATTGGCGCTATCGCGATCAGAGTCATACCCATAAGCGGTATCGCCCTCGATCTGGAGGAGGTCGCGCAAGGGCAGTGCGAAATTATCCCTAGTGCCCCCGGCGCAGAAGATATCACCATCGATAAAGAGGCAAACCTTGCCTTTGTTGCCTCAGATGACCGCCGTGCTTATTTGCTCAATGGTCAAAATAACGCCATAAATGGTGCTCTTTGGACACTGGATTTAAACAAACCGGACACCCAGCTCAAAGAGATTGAGATCGACGTCGATTTCCCCTTCCATCCCCATGGCATTTCACTTTTTAAGACGCCTGCCGGCGAAAAGCTCTTATATGTGATTAACCATATCTCTACGACTGAACATGAAGTAGACGTATTTCTATGGCTTGGAGAAAATAAAGCAGGCCTGATCCAGCGAATTCGGTTTCCAGAACTTATTTCACCAAACGATCTTCATGTGGTGGGCCGACACCAATTCTATGTAACGAATGATCATGGCAGCCCTCGCCACACAATAGGTGAAAAGCTGGAAGACTTTCTAGTATTACCCTTAGCAAACGTGCTTTTTTATGATCAGGGCGAGGTCACGATTGCCGTGGATAGTCTGTATTATGCAAATGGCGTCATTACAAGCAATGACCAATCCAGACTGTTCGTTGCTGAAAGTAGTGGCCGCCAAATCAGCGCATTTTCGCGAAGCAGCGAGGCAGAGCCATGGCATCTTGACCGTGTCTATCCGCTCGAAACAATGCCCGATAATCTTGAACAAGATGAGCAGGGGCGACTTCTTACCGGCGGTCACCCAAAAGCCTTCGACTTTATGGCGCACTCGTTTAATGGCGACTATTTATCCCCTTCCGAGGTGGTTAGGGTTGACGTGAATGCAAGTGAGCTAACCGTGGACAGGCTGTATCTAGATCTAGGCGATGAGCTGTCGGGCTCAAGTGTGGCGGCAAGCCATAAGGGTGAATTACTAATCGGATCGGTATTCGAAGAGCGCCTTTTACGGTGTAATTTGATCGAGCCTTAACATTCTAAATGCTTATAATCCGAACCACGCCGGTTTAAATAATAACGCAAGCACCACCAACATTTGTAGTAAGATAAACGGCATTACACCCTTGTAAATATCCGTCGTGCGGATCGTTGGTGGCGCAACCCCCTTAAGATAAAACAAACTAAAACCGAAGGGTGGGGTAAGGAAGCTCGTTTGCAGATTCATCGCAATAAGAATCGCAAACCAGACCATGCTAATGCCCAGTGCTTCCGCAACAGGCGCAAGCACCGGTACAATAATAAAAGAGATTTCGACGAAATCAATAAAGAACCCTAGTACCAAAATTACACACATAGTCAGGATTAAGAAGCCCCATTTCTCGCCTGGCAAGTCGAGCAGCCATTCTTCGAGCAAGGTATCGCCACCGGTGTAGCTAAAGGTCATTGAAAAGGCGGTAGCACCGAGCAAAATGGCAAATACCATAGCGGTGACAACAACCGTTTCCCGCGCACTCTCCCAAACCATTTTAAAACTAAATTGCTTATAAGCGGACGCTAACAAGAGCGCACCAACGCCGCCAAGCGCAGAGCTTTCTGTAGGGGTCGCAACTCCAGCAAATATTGACCCCAGTACAACACCAATCAATGCCAAAGGTGGCAAAATAGAAATTAAGGCTTTTTTAATTTGCTCTGCCATCGGTGCCTCGCTCAGCGGCATCGGCGGTGCTTTGCTAGGATCGCGCAAGGTGACGAATAAAATATAGCCAATATACAAGGCAATCAGTAACAGACCCGGGGCGAGGGCGGCTTTAAATAAATCACCCACAGGCAAGCCAAGCACGTCACCTAAGATAATCAAGATGATAGAAGGAGGAATAATTTGCCCGAGCGTTCCGGATGCGCAAATTGTTCCACAAGCCAGCTGCTTATCGTAATTGTACTTGAGCATACAGGGCAATGAGATTAACCCCATTGCTACCACGCTTGCGCCGACAACACCGGTCGATGCAGCCAGTAAGGCACCCACTAAAATCGTACTAATCGCCACCCCACCGCTTAAGCGACCAAACAGTTGCGCCATTGACTCCAGTAATTGCTCCGCCAGCTTAGTTTTTTGCAAAACCACGCCCATAAAAATGAACAAGGGGATGGCCATCAAGATTGTGTTCTGCATGATGCTTTGAATACGGTAAGGCATAAATGCAAACAGCTCGACACCTTCAGCCCAGACACCAAATACAAGGGCCACACCCGCAAAGGTAAACGCGACGGGGAAGCCGAGCATCAACAACACGAGCGCGGCAACAAACATAATAATTCCGGTCACGACAAGTTTTCCCTATCAAGCGGTGGGTAAGGCTCTTTCAATATCAACACTTTAAGTGCCTTGATGATCATTCCCAAAGCTGCAATACCCATTAAGAAAAACGAAATTGGGATCAATGATTTGATAACCCATCGATGCGGCAAGCCCCCAGGATCGCCGCTCCCCTCGTTCATCTGATACGCATCTTGCGAAAAGTCGATACCGTAATATGACACCAACCCGGCAAATGGCAGGATAAAAAAAATAGCGCCGAGCAAATTGATCCAAGCCTTTTTCGTATCAGACCAGGCCTCATAAAAAATATCGACACGCACGTGACCATCTTTTTGCATCGCGTAGGGCGTACCAAGCAAGAACACGGTTGCAAATAGGTGCCATTCAAGTTCTTGCATACCAATTGAGACATCGTTAAACACATAACGCATCACAACATCATAGAAAACATTAAATAGCATCAAAATCATTGCGACACACGCAAGCGCGCCACAAAGCTTGGTAATACCAGAAAAAAAGAAATCGAGTCGATTGAGCATAAATAAAAGAGGCCCTTTCGGGCCCCATCATATTGTCGTTATTGTGTGCTATCGAGGTAGGCCTTCTCAGACATCAAGGTCCACTGACGAATCTTCGCCATGTAGGCTTGTTGTGATTGAAGCACTTTGGCTGCAAAAGGGTCATTCGCTGCATTCTCTTTCAACAGCTCATCATTGGCCTGGCGAATAGCTGTCATTACCGGCTCAGGGAAAGTTTGCACTTTTATATTCGGATACTCTGAGGACATAGTCGCCCAGTTTTCGCCACTCTCATGCATAGAATGCGCATACATATCATAGGCAGCTGCTTTCATAGCCACTTTCAAAATGGCTTGCAAATCTTCAGGCAAGCTATTGAATTTATTGCTATTCACTAAAAACTGTAATTCGGCACCCGGCTCATGCCAACCGGTGTAGTAGTAAGGGGCAATTTTATGAAAGCCCATGCGTAAATCGAGCGATGGGCCGACCCACTCCAACGCATCGATTGTGCCACGGTCCAATGCTGTATAAAGCTCGCCTGGCGGTATATTTGTAGGCTTTGCACCAAGCTTCGCCAGCACCTCCCCAGCAAACCCTGGAATACGCATTTTCAAACCTTTAAGGTCCTCAACACTTTTGATTTCTTTTTGAAACCAGCCACCCATTTGATTCGCCGTATTGCCGCCCGGAAAAGACATTAAATTGTACTGCGAATACAATTCATCCATTAATTCCATACCCCCGCCATAGTAAAACCAAGCGTATTGCTCTGGTGCAATCATTCCAAATGGCATGGTTGTAAAATACATAGTGGCAGGCACTTTACCCTTCCAATAATACGATGCCGAATGCCCCATATCGTACTGACCAGACTTCACCATATCGAACACACCAAACGGTGCCTTGTGCTTATTAGATGAATGAATAACGATTTTCAAACGACCGTTAGACATTTCCTCAGCCATTTTAGCCATGTTTTTCGAGGCATCACCGAAGATGGGAAAGTTGGGCCCCCATGTTTCGGCCAACTTCAACTTGTAGGTTTTTTCGGCCTGTACAAATGAAGCAGCAAACAATAAAACAGAGAGTAAAGCCAAGCGAGACAACAAAGCTTTCTTTGAAGCGAGTATTAGCATTGTGCGATCCTTATTTTTGTTAGCGCGATAACAAACTAGCAGAAGTAAACGAAGTTTTCACCTCGCAAAGCCATGATTTTTAGATAAATAGAACGCGCGTTACGTTTAACAGAGCAACTGTGCTAAAAGAATAGTTTTTGGAGGGCCGCCCCTGGTTCGGGCGCTCGCATAAATACTTCACCGACCAAAAATGCATTGACCTTTCTCTCACGCATAGCCATTACATCGTCGACAGTATGGATACCACTTTCTGTTACCACAACTTTGCTCTCTGGAATTCTGTCTAATAACTTAAACGTATTATCTAAACTTACTTCAAAGCTATGAAGGTCGCGGTTGTTTATACCCAGTAAACGTGCATCTAGGGTCAAGGCTTGCTCGAGTTCAAGCTCGTTATGCACTTCGACCAAAACATCTAATCCTGCCTCTTCCGCAATCCCCGCTAGCTCTTGCATTTGGTCTTTCGTCAAACACGCGGCAATAAGCAATATACAATCAGCATCCAGCATACGACTTTCGTATATTTGATAAGGCGACACCATGAAGTCTTTGCGAATGACCGGCAAGGCAGTGGCTTGTCGCGCCGCCAATAAGTAATCTTCATGCCCTTGGAAAAAGTCTCGGTCGGTTAGTACCGACAAACAAGCAGCACCTGCCTCTTCATAGGCCGAGGCAATTTCCGCTGGGTGAAAATCTTCCCGAATGATCCCCTTACTAGGCGATGCTTTTTTAATTTCCGCGATTACGGCAGAGAGGTTTTGCGCTAATTTAGATTCGATTGAACGCACAAAACCGCGCGCCTCAGGCTTATCATGTGCCCGAGCTTTTACCTCTGATAGGGTTCGAGCCCGCTGACACGCGTCAATCTCTTGCCATTTACGTGCAATAATTTTCTTTAAAATAGTTGGCGCTTTATCTACCGAAGCATTTTTAAAATCCACACTCATGGCCTCATCAAATCCTACTCATTACTTACTTGTTAATGACGCAATGCTTACTCTGCAAATACGCGTGTAAAACTGGCCAATTCTGCCATTTTTGCTAGTGCCAACCCACTACCGATAGCATCACCTGCCATTTCAACGCCTTCATTCAGAGAGCTTGCTAAGCCTGCTACATAAATTGCTGCGCCCGCATTGATAGAAATCATATCGCGCGCTTTTATCGCTCGATCAGTCGCCTCTTTCCCTAGCGCTGCCTTAATTAAAGCTAGGCTTTCCTCCGCACTGCAAACCGATAAGCCATCTAAATTTTGAGTCTGCAAACCCAAATCCTCTGGCCGAACAGAAAACTCATTTACCTCATTATTTTTCAGCTCCGCTATATGTGTTGAGCCGGCTAACGAAATTTCATCGAGCCCCTCTTCAGCATGCACAACCAACACATGCTCGCTACCGAGGCGCTTTAAAACCTCCGCGATAGGACGGCATAAGTTTTTAGCGAACACGCCAATGATTTGATGTTTAACCCCAGCAGGATTAGTCATTGGCCCAAGCATATTAAAAACGGTACGAATCGCCATGTCTTTGCGCGGACCAATCGCGTGTTTCATTGCACCGTGATGTGCTGGCGCGAACATAAAGCCGACACCAATTTCTTCAATACAACGCGCCACTTGTTCAGCAGACAGCCCCAAGTTTAAACCGGCAGCTTCTAGCACATCCGCGCTACCCGTGCTGCTCGAAACACTTCGGTTTCCATGTTTGGCAACATGCCCCCCCGCGGCCGCCACCACAAAGGCAGAAGCCGTAGAAACATTAAACAGGTTTGCGCCATCACCACCCGTACCGCAGGTATCAACCAAGTAATCGGCATTAACCTCTACCTTGGTCGATAAATCACGCATAACTTGCGCAGCGCCGGTAATTTCGTTAATGGTTTCGCCTTTCATACGCAATGCCACGAGAAAGCCACCAATTTGCGCCGGACTCGCTTCACCCGTCATAATTGCTCGCATCACCTGCTGCATTTCATCCGTGCTGAGATCCTGTTTTTCAACAACTTTCGCTATCGCGGCTTTCATATCCATGCGGTACTCTCTAGATTTTTATGCAAGAAGACGGTTCGTTTTCGTTAATTAATCGGACACTCGTTCAACAAAATTACGTAGTAGCTCATGGCCCTGCTCTGTCAAAATAGATTCAGGGTGAAATTGAACACCCTCAATATCAAGCTCTTTATGGCGCACCCCCATAATTTCTTCTATGCTACCATCTTCAGTCTGCGTCCAAGCCGTAATTTCTAAACAGGCGGGCACCGACGCTTTGTCTATTACCAAAGAATGATAGCGTGTTGCGATCAAAGGCATATTTAACCCTTTAAACACCCCTTTACCTTCGTGATGAACGGGCGAGGTTTTCCCATGCATGACTTGGCCCGCACGAATAATGCTCCCACCAAATGCCTGACCAATACTTTGATGCCCCAAGCAAATACCTAATATAGGCACTTTACCTTGGAAGTGCTCTAGCACGGCTAAAGAGATACCCGCTTCATTCGGCGTACACGGACCCGGCGATAACACGATCTTCTCTGGGTTCAATGCCTCAATTTCTTCAAGGGTAATTTGATCGTTTCGGTAAACATGCACATCTGCGCCAAGTTCGCCTAAGTATTGCACCACGTTGTAGGTGAAGGAGTCATAATTATCAATCATTAATAGCATGTATCTCCCCTTTACCTATCTAAGCCCTGTGCAGCCATTGCTACCGCACGAAAGACCGCTCGACCTTTATTCATCGTTTCTTCCCACTCATTTCGCGGCACAGAGTCTGCCACAACACCCGCACCTGCTTGAATATATAACACCTCGTTTTTAATCACCGCGGTGCGAATGGCTATCGCCGTGTCCATATTACCATTCCATGATAGATAACCTACCGCACCGCCGTATACGCCGCGCTTGACGGGTTCTAATTCATCGATAATTTCCATTGCTCGAATTTTTGGCGCGCCACTTAGAGTCCCCGCTGGGAAGGTTGCACGTAATACATCCATTGCGGAGCAGCCCTCATTTAATTGCCCAGTTACGTTAGATACGATATGCATGACATGCGAATAACGCTCAATAACCATTTTATCGCTCAACACAACAGAGCCCGTCTCTGCCACGCGGCCCACGTCATTGCGACCAAGATCAATGAGCATCAAATGCTCAGCAAGCTCCTTCGGATCGGCTAATAAATCCTGCTCTAGGGCCAGATCTTCCGCTTCGTTTTGGCCGCGTTTACGTGTCCCTGCAATAGGTCGTACCGTCACCTCACCCTCTTCGACTCGCGCTAATATTTCCGGTGACGAGCCGACGATATGAAAATCATCTAAATTTAAAAAATACATATAGGGCGATGGATTCAAACAACGTAACGAGCGGTATAGATTTAAAGGTTGCGCTTTAAATGGAATCGACATGCGTTGCGAAATAACGGTTTGCATCACATCACCGGCCAACACGTAATCTTTAATCTCACCCACAGCGGCTTCAAAATCAGCTTGTTTGAAGCCTGACACGAAGTCTTCCTCGGCCACTGGAGACTGAATGCCTGCATGACAGACCAGCGCGGCATCCGCATTACGCAGCTGGTGAACCAACACGTCAAGAACCGTTTGAGCGACTTGATACGCATCTTGATGTTCAGGGTTCGCATGATGAATCAACATTAGCTTACCGCTGAGATTGTCGAACACAATCAAGGAATCCGACACCATTAATAAAATATCGGGCGTTCCAAGCGGATCTGGCGGGCAAGAATCTGCAAGCTTGGGCTCAACATATCGAATAATGTCATAACCGAAATAGCCGACTAATCCACCGTTGAATCTCGGCAAGCCCTCTAGCTCAGGCACGTTAAAACGTTGTTGAAATTCTTCCACAAAGCTCAGCGGATCTGGGCAATACTGCTGTTCAATTACTTCACCATCTTCTTCGATCGTGACTTGATGCCCAACCACACGCAACACTAATGAACAGGGCAAACCAATGATTGAATAGCGCCCCCATTTTTCGCCACCATGTACCGACTCAAGCAAGTAAGAATATTTACCATTCGCGAGTTTAAGGTACGTACTCAATGGGGTATCAAGATCTGCAAGCACCTCTCGCACGATCGGAATACGATTATAGCCTTCGGCGGCTAAGGCTGAAAATTGTTCTAGATTCATGGAGTATCCTGGCTAATAAATATGCGCTACGCAAAAAAATACATAAATTAAAGTTTTATGACGGCGTTAGGCTCGCCATCGAAATGCAGCGCAGGAGGAGTATGCTTTCGCGTTAATAGGAGCCAGTATGAACACTCGGAGTTCTCTTCTAATTTATATTTGCCATGCAGGGCTGTATTTACCCGCCATCGACAGAGACAATAGCCAAAGATTAACCTAGCTCCAGTAGCGAATCAACAAGGTAATCGGGTTGGCATGATTCAATAGGCACTCCGTGGTTATAGCCATAGGTTACTGCCAAGCTTTTTACACCGCAGGCCCGCGCGGCGACGATGTCGTTACTCGAATCGCCTACCATTAATGCAGCCTTTGCCTCGATCTCTAAGCTAGCAAGCACATGAACGAGTGGCGCGGGATTCGGCTTTTTATAGTTAATTGAATCGCCGCCGACAAGCATATCTACATCGATGCGCAATTGATCAAGTAAAGGTCGTGCAAATTGATAAGGTTTGTTGGTGACGATTGCTGTTTTAATGCTCGCGGCTTTCAGCTTATTAAGTACCTCAAATACCCCCGCATAAACCTCAGCGCAACGCCCATTTGTTTGTTTGTATGCGCGATAAAAAGCATCGAGAAGGACCAAAAATTGGGGGTGCTCAGCTGGCGCATCAATTTCTTGATAAAGCGCACGCTGCACAAGCCGCGCTGCACCATTGCCTACGTAATCTCTACATTGCGCCTCGCTAATCTTTGGCAAACCAAGTTCAGCTAATGCCTGCGTAATAGCAGCATGAAGGTCGGGAACACTATCGACCAGCGTGCCGTCCAGATCGAACATCACTAGCTGATAGGAAAAAAGATTAGGTGAGCTGCTCATCCAAATGCGTACGGTGCTCTATTTAGGTCTTAGCTTGCGAGAGCGCATCGCGCATGAGCGAGATTGTTTCGGCATAATTATCAGTGTTAAAAATTGCAGAACCTGCCACAAACGTATCTGCACCCGCCTCAGCAATCTCTCTAATATTGTTAACGTTAACACCGCCATCTATTTCGAGACGGATGTCATAGCCGCTCGCTTCAATCTTAGCACGCGTTTCGCGCAATTTTTCCAAGGTGGCTGGAATGAATTTCTGTCCGCCAAACCCCGGATTTACGGACATAAGAAGAATCATATCGAGTTTGTCCATGGCGTAGTCAAGACTATGCAAAGGGGTCGCTGGATTAAATACTAACCCAGCTTTACATCCACTGTCTTTGATTAGTTGCAAAGAGCGATCAATGTGTTCAGACGCCTCAGGATGAAAGGTAATGTAAGTCGCACCCGCATCAATAAAACGCTTAATCAGGTCGTCAACTGGCTTCACCATAAGATGCGCATCGATGGGCGCGGTAACTCCAAAATCGCGCAAGGCTTTGCATACCATCGGCCCGATCGTTAAGTTAGGCACATAATGATTATCCATCACATCAAAGTGCACAATATCTGCACCCGCAGCAAGTACACTTTCAACTTCTTCGCCTAGGCGAGCAAAATCTGCGGAGAGTATTGATGGGGCAATCTTAAAGTCTGGCATAGCAAGGATGATCTCTACAATTTGGTGTTATCAAAAGTAACTGAGCCCTATTCTCGCAAGCGAACCGAAAATTACAAGCAGCAC
>CAJWAD010000036.1 GCA_913020245.1 uncultured Oleiphilus sp. | reverse complement strand
GTAGTTCAGTTGGTTAGAATACCGGCCTGTCACGCCGGGGGTCGCGGGTTCGAGTCCCGTCCGGTCCGCCACTTTAAAGCCTCAAAAATCATTTCGTACGTTCATATAAGTTTTCTTCTATTTTTTCGCCGATATTCGCCGGGACTGATATCCGTCCAGCGCTTGAATGCGCGCTGAAAAGCCGTAGGCGACGAAAAACCGAGCAAAAAAGCAATTTCCGTAAAGTTGTGTGCGCTATCTTTAACGTAGGATATGGCGAGAGATTTTCGTGTTTGGTCGAGAATATTTTGAAATTTCCACCCTTCGTCTTTTAGCCGGCGGCGCAACGTCCAGCCGGCCATGCCCATTAGTTTAGCAATGTCCTCTATGCTGGGTGCGTCACCCGATAATTTTGTGGTGATCAGGTCGGCAGCGCGGTCTGCAGTTGATTTGCCCTGATTGAGCGCAGCTTTCTCCCGCTGACAAAGGCGCTGTATTTGTTTGAAGCTGGCGACATTAGAATGGATTGTAGGCAGTGCCTCAATTCCCCTTTTCAAAACCAGAGCATTGCGAGCACTTCCAAATAAAACTGGGCATTTGAACCGTTCCTCATATTGTTGCGCGTACTTGGGTTTGTCGAATTCGATTTCTACGTGATGGAGTAGATTGTCTTGTTGACTAAAGATACGGATCAGTTCAAACCAGCTACTTAACGTGCTATCAACGACGAAATAGTTGAAGTTGTTATAGGGGCTAATCGAGTAAAACTGACAAATGGCACGGCTCTTATCGAGATAAAAACGCGAATGGCCGCGGCTGTTGTGGCTGCTTAAGGTCTCCATATCGATAAGAAAATGCAATGCTTCTTGCAGGTTTTTTGCGCTCATCGCTGCAAAGCCTGGTAATCCAAAATCACTCACAAGCGTATACTTTCCCATTAAAAGACCAAAGTCGCTTCGTTGTGAAAGTCGAATGGCCTCAAAGCCCATGCGCATATATTTTGGGATACTGATTCTCGCGTCAGGTGTATCGATAAACTGCTGCGTGAGTTGGTAAGTGTCCAGAAAATCAACGTCATCCTGTTGAAGCGAACGTAGGGTGCGGCGCAGCACAGTGATAAAATTGCATGATATGTCGCCCAACTTAACGGCATTGATTTTCTGCATAACGGTTGTCATGAATAGTAATTGTTCATGAGGGTAACAAATATGTTCTTTCAAGGCATTGTTTGGTGCTGAATTGAGCGGTAATTTAGGTATCGAGATAACAATAGCTTCGCGCAATAACAAAAATTAACTGGAGAGATCAATGAGTCAAGAAGCAGTACAACAATATCCACACATGCTTGCGCCATTAGATTTGGGCTTTACTACCTTAAAAAATCGCGTACTGATGGGGTCGATGCACACCGGTTTAGAGGAAGCCCCTAACGGATTTGAGAAAATGGCCGAGTTTTTCGCGGAGCGTGCTCGGGGTGGCGTAGGGATTATTGTAACGGGTGGCGTTGCGCCGAATGTGGAGGGTTCGGTTGGACCGGGTGCGGGAAAGATGAGCACAGAAGAAGAGGCAAAAGCGCATCAGGTGGTGACCAAAGCGGTGCATGATGCAGATGGAAAAATTTGTATGCAGATATTGCATGCTGGGCGCTACGCCTATCATCCTATGGGGGTTGCACCTTCGCCTATACAGGCCCCGATCAACCCATTTGTTCCGAAAGAGCTGTCTGATGAACAGATCGAAAAGCAAATTGATGATTTTGTGAACTCGGCTGCTATGGCTCAATTAGCTGGCTATGACGGCGTCGAAGTCATGGGTTCTGAGGGCTACTTCATTAACCAATTTATTGTATCGCACACGAACAAGCGAACAGACAAATGGGGGGGGGCATATGAAAATAGAATTCGCTTGCCGTTGGAAATTGTGCGGCGAATGCGTGAGAAAGTGGGTACAAACTTCATCATTATCTATCGGTTATCGATGCTGGATTTGATTGAGGATGGTAGTACGTGGGAAGAAATTGTTTTACTTGCGAAAGCGTTAGAAAAAGCGGGTGTGACGATCATTAATACCGGTATAGGCTGGCATGAAGCGCGCGTGCCAACGATTGCGACGATGGTGCCACGCGCCGCTTTTACCAAAGTGACAGGTAAGTTGAAGGGCGAGGTTTCTATTCCGCTCGTCACAACAAATCGTATCAACATGCCTGATATCGCGGAAAAAGTATTGTCTGATGGCGATGCCGACATGGTCTCTATGGCGCGTCCGTTTCTTGCAGATTCTGATTTCGTCAAAAAAGCAGCGGCCGGTAAAGCAAACGAAATCAACACGTGTATCGGTTGTAACCAAGCGTGTTTAGACCATACTTTTCAGATGAAACTCACCTCCTGCCTAGTGAACCCCCGGGCCTGCCATGAAACGGAGCTTGTCTACCTTAAAGCGGCTACCAAGAAAAAGGTAGCGGTGATTGGTGCCGGGCCTGCCGGGTTGGCGACATCAACGGTTGCGGCGGAGCGTGGGCATGATGTGACCTTGTTTGATGCAGGCACTGAGATAGGCGGTCAATTTAACATAGCAAAACTGATTCCAGGAAAGGAAGAGTTTTATGAGACCCTGCGTTATTTCGGTGAAATGATTAAGAAAACTGGGGTTGATTTGCGCTTAAATACGCGCGTCTCAGTTGAGGATCTTGCCGGGCAAGGCTATGACCACATTATCTTAGCGACTGGAATTGCGCCGCGTACGCCAGAGATTCCCGGTATTGAAAGCGACAAGGTAATTACCTATCTGGATGCGTTGTTGAATCGCAAGCCAGTCGGTAAAAAAGTCGCTGTGATTGGTGCCGGTGGGATTGGCTTCGATGTGTCGGAATTTATTACGCATACAGGTAAATCGCCGAGTTTGGATATCGATACATTCATGAAAGAGTGGGGGGTTGATCTCAACATGGAGCACCAAGGGGGAGTAAAAGGTGTCGATGCCGAATTGCCGGAGGTAGACCGTGAGGTTTATTTACTGCAGCGTAAAAAGTCAAAAGTTGGTAAGAACTTAGGCAAAACAACCGGATGGATTCATCGCGCATCGCTTAAAACACGGAATGTTAAAATGATCAATGGCGTCAGCTATGATCGTATTGATGATGAGGGCTTGCATGTTTTGGTATCGGATCAGCCAAAAACCTTAGATGTCGACACAATTATTGTCTGCGCGGGTCAAGACCCGTTGCGCGAGTTACAAGAGGGTTTGGAGGTGGCGGGTGAAACCGTGCATTTAGTGGGAGGCGCCGATGTCGCCTCTGAGCTTGATGCGAAGCGCGCCATCAACCAAGGCTCCCGCTTAGCCGCTGAGTTGTAAGTCAGTTATAGGCCGCGTAAAAGAAGAGGCTTCGGCCTCTTTTTTTGTTTTTTAAAGATGTAGATTTCCTCTCATTGATTATGTGACCCTTGTCCCTGTATTGCTTGCATAAAGGCGGGCGCGCTCAAATCCTTCATCTAAACTTTAAACACGATTCGAGTTTTGTAAGTTTTGAGGACAATATGGGACAAGCTACCCACGAGGCAGTCATGTTTTTAGCGGAGGATAAAATTACCCGCCAAATGCATTTTTCAGAGTTTGAGGCCTTATTGGAAGGCTTTAGTGCTGTCCCTGAATACAAGGATGAGGATGCCCGTGCAGCCTATGTGGTTATTAACGGGCATGGAAAGATCACATCGTTAGTGTTTTTTGAAATTTACTTTGATGAGGACGGTCGAGCTGATGCATCTTGGAATATTCCGGTTGAAAAGCTTGCGTCGATTAGTGCTAAAGGGCCAGATTTAGGGAGCGGCCCAATCCGGTTGGCTTGCCGGTCTCAATGCGCAATCAACTGGCATCAAGGGGATTTATGGGATCCCGACATGAACCCGGGTACCAATCATTTTTTACGTATAAAGCAATCAGTGGATGAAAACCGTTTACGCCTTAAATTTGAGGTAGAGGAAGACGAGATCCCAATACTTTCCGCTTCGGCGTCACCCGTGACAGATCCCGATTTACAGATCCGTGCCGAAACCGATAAACGCGTTAAGCTTGCGCGATTGCTAAAAGAGCAGCGTTTGCGAATTCGAACCTTGGAGGCGCATAAAGAGCAATCGGGTGAGGTCAGTGATCGTGAGCAGCGCATCATTACTCACGCCTATAAAAATGAGATTCAAAATCTTAATCAGCAAATTGAGCAGTTTAAAGTCACAAATGAGAAGCTGCAGAAAAAGTTGAGCTCTCGAAATGATCAATACCTTGATCTACAGGATAAGGTTTCTGATCAGTTTGCAAAAGTTGATCAGCTGGAATCTGCTCTGCAAAATGCCAGTGCAAGTGATCGTGATGCAATTGAAAAGCAAAAGCTTGAAGCCGAACTTGTTTTGTTGCGTGAACAGCTAGATCGTCGTGATCTGGATTTAGCTTATCGGGATGATCGTGAGGAGCAGCTTCGCGCCGAGCTGGAAGAATTGAAAGAAACCCAAATGCAAGCGGATAGCGCGTCAACTGTTTTCGAACAATTGAAAAGCTTGGAGGTAGTATTTGTTGCCTACCATGCAGGGGTTGGTCATTTGTCAATGACCGCGACTGAGGCGATAACCTATGCGGCAAATCCACTCGCTTACGCGGCGAGTAAATGCTTCGTCACTGAAAGTCAGTACAAGCAATGGTTGGCGCATTTTGATAACCCGGTTTGCACGCACACCGATGCCTCTGGGTGTACATGCCATGAAACGATTGAGAAAGTAAGTGTGCCGAGTGAATTTGAGCCCGGTATTAGTGATCGATGTAGTTTGCATGCTTAATGGACGTTTTTGATGACAGCGCTTTTTCGCTTCCGCAAATAAAATCTTACAGTCTTGCGTGGGCGGGCAATGCTGCGGGTACGGTGTCGCTTGATGTGTTGCATCTTGATGCATTACATTCGCATATTTCTGGTAATAAATGGTACAAACTCAAACACCAGCTTTATGAAGCTAAGCAAAAGGGGCATGTTAAATTACTGGGAATGGGAGGCGCTTACTCAAATCATTTGCATGCCCTTGCCTATGTAGGCAATCGCTTTGGTTTTGAAACGCGAGGTTTAGTGCGCGGTGAGCGGCCCGAAAAGTCAGAAAACTTAAGTCCAACCTTACAAGACTGCGCAAAGTGGGGAATGCAGTTGGAATGGCTCTCCCGCGAAGACTATCGAGCCCTAGCACCGTTTGCTAAACAGCCGGTGTTGAAGGCGGCTTATCCTAACTATTATGTGCTCTCGGAGGGTGGTGAGAGCACACTTGCGTTAAAAGGCTTGCGTGACGTTTTTTCACAAGCCTTTCGCCATAGCGATTATGATTTTGCGATAACGGGCGTTGGCACAGGCACGACCTTGGCAGGTCTATATTTGGCAGCTCCTTCACAATGTCAGGTCAAGGGCGTATCGGCATTAAAAGGCGCAAACGATCTGTGCGCGCGCATCATGTCTTTGCTTAAAAGCAATGGTCACGGACCTTACGATTTTCAAATTTGGCATAATTATCATTTTGGGGGGTTTGCCAAACTGCCAGTGGCGTTGCAAGACTTTGTCAGACTTGTATACGAAAGCTGCGGTCTAAAGCTTGATCCCGTTTACACAGCGAAGGCATTCTATGCGTTGTTAGATAAGCTTAGCGCCGGAGAAGTCCCCGAAGGCAGTCGCGTGTTATTTGTGCATACCGGTGGCATGCAAGGCTGGCGAGGTTTTAACGCTCCTTTTTGAAAATCAGTCAATCTAGACAGTTTGTTTTTGCGTGTCGTTAGGCCATTTGTCAGAGACGATAAAGTATTTATCCGTTTCGATGAATTGCCCGTTTTGCGCTTTGAAGCGGCCTAGCATCACAGGCCTACCTTGGTCTGCAAAATGCTTGTCTAAGTAATGATCGAGATCATAACGAGCGATACATTTATTGTGAGGATCATGTTGGTCTAAGGTGAGCGGTGCCATCCATTCGCGTTTATTTAGAATTTTCCAATAGGTTTCATCGTTATTGCTTGTTGGTTTAAAGTGTTTATGTCGATACCAAGTACTTTTTAAATGTGTGTCGTTGACATAAATGGGGATTGAGCAATTTGATGCGTCCGTATACCCCTCGGGCTGAAAGAGTCTGCCTTTGACGATGCATTCATGCGTCAGTGTTGCGACACCTAATGACGCAAGGGTTTCTTTTGCGGCTGCATGTTGACTTAACTTGAGCTGTTTCTCTTTGAGTTTGCTCGCCTTTAAATCGAGGCGATCAACGGTTTGTGGCCCTATCCATTGATGTTTATGGCCAAGGTAAAATTTAATGGCAAGTTCTTGGTGGACATGTGTTTTGTGTAAAGTGTCGAAAACAATAAAATCGAATTCACCCACTGTTTTTCCCTGCTCGTGGATTTGTAAGTTATGTGCGATAAGTTCGTAGCGAGGGTGATGTTCGAGGTAATGAAGCCAAAGTGTTTCGGCGTAAGAGCCAAGAAAATGCGAGGTGCTTTGTCTCAATTTATCTTGGAGTTGTCGCTGGCTTTGTTTGCTTGCTAGATTACTGAGAAGTGTATTGAATTGTTGGTCGAGTGCTTTTGATTGCGCATGATTATTTGCATCCAAGTGCATGGCGTTAACCATGTTGGGGCTCGAGATTAACCATTTGAGGTTGTTTAAATGGAAAGAAATGTCGTCATTTGGTCTGCGCATCAATTCAATATACCCAAGCAGTTTCTGTTAAGATACTAGCGAAATTTATTTCTCATTATTTATCTGAGATTTGTGTGGAAAACAGCGCATGGAAAATTTTAGAAATATCGGCTTAATTGGTCGTGTGGGCAGCGCAAAGGTAGTGGATACCTTGCGTCGTCTCAAACGCTATTTAATAAGTGAGGGTTATCACCTCATTCTTGAAGAGCATATTGCTGAACTGATGCCCGGACATGGTCAGCAAGTGTCGAGTGTTAAAATGATGGGCGAAGCTTGCGATCTTGTTATCGTCGTGGGCGGTGATGGCAGCCTATTAGGTGCGGCACGTGAATTGGCGAAAGCGAACGTCCCGTTGCTTGGTGTGAATCGCGGGCGTCTTGGGTTTTTGACCGATATTTCGCCCAATAATATCGAAGAGAAAGTGGCTGAGGTGTTGGATGGGCATTATCTCGAAGAGAAACGCTTTTTACTCGACGTGCACGTCAAAAGAAACGGTGAACCGATTGGTTTTGGCTCTTGTTTAAATGACATCGTATTACATCCCGGCAAATCGACGCGCATGATTGGCTTTGATTTGTTTGTTGAGGGCCAATTTGTTTACAGCCAGCGCTCCGATGGATTGATTGTTTCAACGCCGACCGGATCAACGGCTTATTCATTGAGTGCGGGTGGTCCGTTATTGCATCCAAAGCTTGATGCGATTGCATTGGTGCCGATGTTTGCGCATACGCTGAGTAGTCGCCCAATCGTGGTTGACGGAAAGAGCGAAATTAAAATTGTTATTGGTGAAGGTAACGAGATTTATCCTCAGGTGAGTTGTGATGGCCAACATCATATCCCCGTTGCGCCAGGTGATACGGTCAGCATTACGAAAAAGCCCTACAGAGTGCGTCTGATTCATCCAACCTCGCATAATTTTTATGAAACCTGTCGAGAGAAGCTTGGCTGGGCACACAATTTGACGACGAGCTAAGCGGTACCTCGATGCAAAACAAGGCAAAGCGGCAAGGTTATGATTTGATCGGTGACGTACACGGTTGTGCAAACGCGTTGCAGCGCCTATTAAAAAAAATGGGTTATGAGCATCGTCAGGGATGTTATCGACACGCTACACGTAAGGTTATTTTTTTGGGTGATATTGTCGATCGAGGGCCACATATTCGGGAAGCTTTACACGTAGTAAAAGACATGGTCGATCTGGGTCAGGCGGAGATCGTACTCGGTAATCATGAATACAATGCGATGTGCTATTGCACGCGAGGTCGGGATGAGACTGATCATATTTTTTTGCGTGAGCATAACGCGCGCAATCACCGGTTGATTCGTGAAACCTTAGAGCAGTTCGAAGCACACCCAGATGAGTGGAAAACTTTCCTCAATTGGTTTCATGAAATTCCATTATTCATTGAAAAATCGACTTTTCGCGTTGTGCATGCCTGCTGGGATGAACAGGCGATAAATCAGTTTAAAGCGTGTAATAAAAAGCATTGCTTAAACCTTGATCAACTTTACGAGTCCGCCAAAGATGATGGTTTTATGCACCGTTTGGTCGATCGCTTGACGCGCGGTACTTCTTTGCGCTTGCCTGCCAATGAAACGATTGTCAGTCGTGATGGTTTTGTAAGGCGTGTGTTTCGCACTAAGTTTTGGAATGATCAGCCATATACCTATTCTGACGTGTCATTTCAGCCTGACCCGTTACCTGATGGGCTAGTTGATCGCGTTTTGTCAGATGCTGAGCAGGCGCAATTATTGAAATATGATGCTTCTCAGTTGCCGGTTTTCGTTGGGCACTACTGGATGTCAGGTGAGCCAGCGCCCATCACATCTAATGTTGTATGTTTGGATTATAGCGCCGTAAAGTACGGGAAATTAGTTGCATACCGGATGGATGATGAAGTGATTCTTCGCCCCGATAAGTTTGTTTGGACGGAAGTAAATCCAACATGATTGAAATAGCAAAAGCACCGATCGATGCAGACCTACTTGGATTTAGTCGTTGGTTATCGAGTCAAGGTGTGCCTCATCGAGTGGTAGAAGAGCAGAGCGAACAAGTGCTGCTAATGCCTGAATCTGAGGTTAATGAGAAAGTGCGCCAAGCTTTAGTCGCCTATCTAGACGACACAGATATTCGAGCAGCAATCGACGAGCAAAGTTACGAACGCGTCGCACCTACGCGACATATTATGACTGAGTATCCTCGGGCTAAGCCTTTGCAAGCCCCGATAGTGTTTGTGCTAATGCTGACAAGTATCGTAGTCGCTTGGTTGACAAACTTTGGCCAGGGTGGAGCATTGTTGAGGGCGTTATTGATTGTTAATCCGCTCGCATTAGAGGTCAATCTGAATACACTCGATGGCCGTATTGATGGCTTATGGATGATGCTGGGCACCGGAGAATATTGGCGTTTGATCACACCAGATATTTTGCATTTTAGCCTGTTACATATTTGTTTTAACTTAGTCATGCTCTGGGTGTTGGGTGGGCAAGCAGAAATGAAGCAAGGAACCCTGTCATTCATGCTGCTGGTTGTTGTTGTGTCGGTTTGTTCAAATGTCGCGCAGTTTTTAGACAGTGGTTATTTTTTTGGCGGCCTGTCTGGCGTCGTTTATGGCTTGTTTGGGTATTGCTGGGTTTGGAAACGATTCGTGGTGGGCGTCTATATGCCCGATGCATTATTTAGATTTTCGTTGATTTGGTTAATGGTTGGTTATACGCCACTTACCGAATGGTTAGGCTTAGGCCGCATGGCGAACTCTGCGCATCTTTATGGTTTATTATCTGGATTAATTTGGGCTTGGATTGTATTTTCGATTTCTTCCAAGGCAAAAAAAAGCCCAGCTGAGACAGAATCTTAGCTGGGTTTCACAGATGTGAATTTTCTGATGAGAGAGACCAAGGTTTAAAAAAGATTGCTCTTCCTCAAACCTTGGACAAATGATAATAATTATCATTTGTGTTGTAAACTACTTTTTTAGTTTTTTAGTAATTTTTTCATTACGTATCTTTCAGCGTAAATGACAGGTGACAAAAATGAACTTTGAAGATGCTGCAAAACAAATAAACCCAGATATTTATCTGCGTTTCAAAGAGGCGTTGACGCTAGGGAAATGGCCCGATGGACGAATGCTCACTCGGGAGCAAAAAGAAATTTGTTTGCAAGCGGTCATGCTTTATGAAGCAGAGCACGACATACCAGAAGAGGAACGAGTTGGTTACATAGACCGCGATAAAAAGAAAAATTCGGGCGACGACGCGGAGCCGGTTAGGGTTCTGCACTAGCGACCAGTTGAGTGTTTGAAAAAACCAGAGAGAAACCTTTGAAGCAAATTGCACAAGGCCGGCTAGCTAAAATGTTGACCGAGCCATCCCGACCGATTAAATATACATTGAAATTTAACGACCAATCTATTCAGATGAATGAGTTATTGGGCAAGCGTTTGAAAATTACTTTCGAACAAGAAATTCGTTGTACAAACTGTCAGCGTTTGACTAAGAAAAGTTTTAATCAGGGCTTTTGTTACCCCTGCTTTCAGAAACTGGCGAGTTGTGATCGTTGCATCATGAGCCCAGAACTTTGTCACTATGCGGCGGGCACCTGCAGAGAACCCGCTTGGGGGGAGAAAAACTGTATGCAGGAGCATATTGTCTATCTTGCGAACTCCACAGGTTTAAAGGTTGGTATTACCCGCCACACTCAGGTGCCGACGCGTTGGATGGATCAAGGCGCCGTGCAGGCCTTGCCAATTATTTCAGTATCCAGTCGGTATTTATCTGGTTTGATTGAGAGCAAGTTAAAAGAATGGGCGGCGGATAAAACGAATTGGCGTAAAATGCTGAAGCATGAGGTTGAGGTGATTGATCTCGTTGTTGAGCGCAATCGTTTATTTGAGTTGGTGTCAGATTATTTGGCAGAGTTGAGAGTTGCGTATCCAGATGAGCGCATTGACTGTTTACTTTCTGGAGAAGTCTACGAATTCGACTACCCTTCTTTGGCTTGGCCAGAAAAAGCGAAAACATATAATTTAGACAAAACGCCAGAAGTACATGATCGTTTGATCGCCATTAAAGGGCAATATTTAATTTTTGAGCAAGCCTGCTTAAATATCCGTAAATATGGTTCGTATCAAGTCAGTATGTATGTAGACGAATAGGTCGTCGTAAACAAATTAGGTGAGCAATGAAAGAAGCAGCGGCAAAAACGATTTATCTGAAAGACTATCGTGAACCCGATTTTCAGATAGAGCGTGTTGACTTAACGTTTAAACTTTTCGAAGACGGCACTGAAGTAAATAGCCGCTTAAAATTGAAGCGCGTTGCAAATGCGCAATCGCAAGATTTGTTTTTAAATGGGGATTCGCTTCAACTCAAAAGTTTGGGGATAGATGGCCGCCTGTTAGCTGAGGATGCGTACACGAGTGATGATGAAACGCTCACGGTGTTTGCGGTGCCTAATGAATTCGAGCTCCAAGTAGTGACCTGGATTAAACCGCAAGAAAACAAACGCCTTGAAGGTTTGTATAAATCGTCATCTATGTTCTGTACGCAATGTGAAGCAGAAGGTTTTCGACATATTACGTATTATTTGGATCGACCTGATGTGCTTTCTGTTTTTACGACGCGTATCGAGGCCGATAAGAATAAATACCCTCGCTTACTCTCTAACGGCAATGCAGTGGATAGCGGTGACCTAGCCGATGAGCGGCATTTTGTAACCTGGCATGACCCTTTCCCTAAACCGTGCTATTTGTTTGCCCTCGTTGCGGGTGACCTGCACTGTGAAGAGGATAGCTTCACAACAATAAGCGGCCGTGAAATATGCTTGCGCTTGTTTGTAGAGCATAAGAATGCGGACAAATGCGACTATGCGATTGATGCCTTAAAGCGCTCTATGCGTTGGGATGAAGAAGTTTATGGTCGCGAGTATGACCTTGAACTATTTATGATTGTTGCGGTAGATGACTTCAACATGGGTGCAATGGAAAATAAAGGGTTGAACATTTTTAACTCTTCCTGCGTCCTCGCGAAACCAGAAACTACAACTGACAGCGCCTATTTGCGAATAGAGGCTATTGTAGCCCATGAGTATTTTCATAACTGGTCTGGAAACCGTGTGACGTGTCGAGACTGGTTTCAGTTAAGTTTGAAGGAGGGATTTACGGTATTTCGGGATGCAGAGTTTTCAGCTGACATGAACTCACCTACCGTCAAGCGTATTGAAGATGTAAATTTGTTGCGTACTGCTCAGTTTGTCGAGGATGCGGGTCCAATGTCTCATCCAGTAAGACCTTCTTCTTACATGGAAATTTCGAATTTTTATACATTGACTGTTTATGAGAAAGGCGCTGAAGTCGTGAGGATGCTGCATACCTTTTTGGGGCCGGAGAAATTTCGGGAGGGCAGTGACCTCTATTTCGAACGCCATGATGGCCAAGCGGTGACCACAGATGACTTTGTCGCAGCCATGGAGGCCGTATCTGGTCGCGATTTGAGTCAATTTAAAAGATGGTATGAGCAGAGTGGTACGCCTGAGGTAGACGTCAGCGCTGATTATAATGCGGCGAGCGAGCAATTTAGTCTTCGTTTCAAACAATCTTGTCCTGCAAGACCAAAACAAGAGCTGAAGCAGCCATTTCATATGCCCATTGCGATCGGTTTGATCGATGCACAAGGTAATGACCTAACGCTAAACGCTGAGGGGGATACGACAACTATTTTTGAGTTAAAAGAAGCAGAGGAGGTCGTGACCTTTGAGAATATTAGCGCACCGCCTATACCGTCTCTTTTGCGGGGGTTTTCAGCACCGGTAAAGCTACGTTATCCGTACAGCGATGATCAGCTTTTGTTTTTGATGGCGAATGACAGTGATGGTTTCAATCGCTGGGACGCCTCTCAGCAATTAGCACTGAATGTTTTGCAGGCCTCTATCGCGCAGGTTCAGGCCGGGCAGGCTCCCGTACTTCCGCTATCATTTATTGAAGCGATGCGCAGTATCGTGAGCAATGACCAGCTAGATAAAGCAATGGTGTGTAAGTTAATGAGTTTGCCGTCTGAATCTTATTTAGTTGAACAGTCTGTTGTGGCCGACGTCGAGGCAATTTGTAAGGCACGCGAGGCAGCACGCAAGCAATTGGCGAATGGCTTGCAAAAAGAGCTCGTTGCCTTATATGAGTTAAATAGAGAGCCGAGCTCAACGCCGTTAGATTTAGATTATGCCGCTATGGCGAAACGTAATTTAAAAAATGCGGCGCTCGGCTTACTGATGGCAAGTGGTGAGCAAAGCGTCATCAAACGGGCGCAGAGCCAGTTTCAAGAAGCCTCTAATATGACTGATCAATTTGCCGCCTTATCTACCCTAGTTAATAGTGGAGATAAGATCGCCGCAGAGAGTGCATTAGCTAGTTTCTATCAACAATGGAAAAATGATGCACAGGTAATGGAGCAATGGTTTGCTGTGCAGTCGGGTAGCGCAAGCTTTGCCGATTTAGCACATATAGAGGCGCTCACTAAGCACAAGGATTTTGATGTATTGAACCCTAACAAACTCCGTTCGGTAGTGAGTGTTTTCGCAGCCCAAAATTATCGCCATTTTCATGCTGAAGATGGCAGTGCCTATGCATTCTTGGCCGATAAAATAATTTTACTAGATGATCAAAACCCTCAAATAGCTTCGCGTTTAATGACACCTTTAACGCGTTGGAGAAAATATAATAAAACACGGCAAGACCTCATGATTGCCCAATTGCAACGTATTCAAGGAAAACAAAATTTATCGAAAGATGTTCGTGAAGTAGTTGAGAAAAGTTTGCCTGCTTCTTAAAGTTAAATGGAGCAACTATGAGAAGATTTTTACGGCTAAGTTTTTGCTCATTGCGTCTCATTATTCCGATTGACGTTCTTTTGTTGTGATGAATATTGATGCATAGGCCTCATCGTAATAATTCATAACAAAACTGAGTTAGACACTGACGAAATATCTGCTAAAAATAAGAGTAGTACAGTTCTCTGTGTTAGGCGCTCCGTCAAGAACTGTTTTGAGAGCGTAAGGCCCGTTTTTCGCGGGTTCTTTAAGGAAGTTATATGAAAATAAAAAGTAGTTTGCTGTGTCTGTGCGTTTTGTTTGCGGTATCCATTAGCCAGGCAGTGGCGAAAGTCTCCCAAAGCGAGGCAAATAAGTTAGGCAAGTCGTTGACGCCGTTTGGTTCGATTAAAGAGGGTAACAAAGCCGGGACGATTCCAGCATGGGATGGCGGCATCACAGAAACGCCCTCTGGTTTTAAAGGGGCGGGCCAGCACCATATCGACCCTTTCGTAGACGATAAAATAAAATTTACTATAGATCGAAGCAATTATAAGGGCTTCGAGAAGTATCTGACACCAGGCCAAAATGCCCTGCTGTCTGCTTATCCTGACACGTTTAAATTGAACGTGTACCCAACGCACCGCTCGCATTCAATGCCCGACTGGGTGATGAAAAACACCAAAAAGAACGCGACGACGTCTAGTTTATCAAGAGGCGGCGTAGGTATAAAAGATGCGTATGGTGGAATACCTTTTCCAATTCTACATGGTGACAACGAACAACAAGCCTTACAAGTTATCTGGAATCACTTAACGCGGTGGCGAGGTATTTTTTTGACAGGGCGTTACACAGAGGTGGCCGTGCAGCGTGACGGTCAATATTCACCCATAACAAAGCAACAAGAAGTGTTCTTCAACTTTTTTAATCCGAAAGGCGATTTTAAAAGCATGGACAATATTCTGTTTTATTTTCTAACCTTTAATAAGGCACCAGCCCGCCTTGCCGGCGGTGCGCTATTGGTGCACGAGACCTTAGATCAGATTAAAGATAAGCGACAAGCATGGGATTATAATTCCGGCCAGCGTCGAGTTCGTCGGGCACCTAATCTCGCCTATGACTCGCCGATTGCATCGTCTGATAATACTAGAACTGCAGACGACACGGATATGTACAACGGCGCTCCAGATCGCTTCGAGTGGAAATACTTGGGCCTAAAAGAATATGTGATTCCCTATAATAATTATCAGATTAACGCGGCAGGCGTGAAATATGATGATGTGGTCGAAATAGGGCATGTAAATCCTGAGCTTGTTCGGTGGGAGTTGCATCGGGTTCATGTTGTTGAAGCAACGCTCAAAGGCAAAGCCAGACATATTTATAAAAAGCGTGTTTTCTACATTGACGAAGACTCGTGGGGTATTGCATTGGTGGACCAGTACGATAACCGGGGCGAACTATGGCGTGTTAGCATGGCGCTGTTGAAAAATTATTATGAGCTGCCCGGTACATGGACAGGGTTAGATATCTACCATGATTTGCAAGCACGGCGTTATAGTGCAAATGGCTTGTATTCGGAAGAAAAACAGGCGCCCGTATTTGAAAATAAAGTTCCAAATAAACGGTACTTTAAACCCTCATCTTTGCGCCGTCGTGGCCGTTAATTATAGTTAGCAACCAAAGCATGACTTGTTTGTGCTTTTTACTTTGAAACATAAGGTTTTTAAATGCGTTCAATTTTATGTCGCTTCGCTCGAACCAGCGCCCTCGCCCTGGCACTAGGTGGAAGCTGGTCTTCTAATTCGTTTTCATTTGAGGATGTATTAGACACGCCGGCCTTCTCCTCCGAAATCGCTTATCAACATTTACTTTTAGATGTCCAGATACTTACTAGTCGATGGGTAGCTGTGGGTGAAAAAGGCCATATTCTATTTTCGGAAGATACAGGTAAAACATGGCAGCAGGCCGATGTGCCCGTCTCTGTTTTGCTTACAGCCGTGCACTTTGCTTCCGACTCTATGGGTTGGGCCGTGGGTCACGGCGGCGTCATTCTTGTCTCGACGGATGGAGGGTTGACGTGGACAAAGCAATTCGATGGTAATGAAGCGAATCAAAGTATTATTCGCCAAGCCGAAAAATATGTTGCGGAGCTTGAAGCAGATCTTGAATCTGCCACTGAAGACGAGGCGGGTGATATTGAATATGAACTCGAAGAAGCCCTGTTTTCTTTGGAGGATGCGGAAATTGATGCCGAGGTGGGGGCAAGTAAGCCATTTCTAGATGTTTATTTTATAAACGAGCAGAAGGGTTTTGTGGTCGGGGCTTACGGTTTTCTCTTTGCGACAAACGATGGCGGCCAAACATGGGATAATTATGGCGATCGTGTCGAAAACTTTGATCGTTTTCATTTAAATGCAATTGGGCAGACAGCAAATGAAAGCTTGATTATTGCCGGCGAAGCCGGCGTGATGTTCCGCTCTCAAGATGGTGGCGATACCTGGGAGACAGTGGATAGCCCCTATGATGGTTCGTGGTTCGGTATTTTGAGTATTGATGAAGCGGATGGTGCGCTAGCGTTTGGTTTGCGCGGTAATTTGTACAAAACAACCGATGGTGGGGCAGTTTGGGAACAAATTGATTCAAAGACAACCAGCACTTTGATGGGTGCTAGTTTTGATGGAGACGCTGGTATTACGATTGCGGGTAACTCAGGTGTCATATTAACAAGCCGTGATGGTGGTGATTCGTTCCAAGAGATGATTCGTGAAGATCGCTTGGGCAACGTATCGGTCGCATATGTTGACGATGGAGAATTGGTATTGGTCGGTGAGTCAGGTGTAAACCTAATCAACTCGTTTGGCCAAAACCTTTAGCACCTTATCGATACGCATCATTAATCAGAGGAAATTCGAATGTCTAATGCCAATAATGGCGCAGCAAGTCAGAGCAGCAAAGCGATCGGCCCAGGTTCTTTTGCAGAAAACTTGATTTTTACCAACCGCTCCGTGATTTTGAGTTTGTTTCTTCTGGTGACGGTATTCTTTGCTTATAACGCCTCGCAAATCAAACCTGATGCCTCGTTTGAGCGGCTGATCCCGCTGGAGCATCCCTTTATTGTAAATATGTTAGAGAATAGGGATGACTTAGAAAATCTTGGTAACTTCATCCGTATTGCTGTGTCGGTGAAAGAGGGCGATATTTTCAATAAAGCCTACATGCAGACCCTTAGCGAAATTACAGACGAGGTATTTTATCTCTCTGGAGTAGATCGCTCTGCGTTGAAGTCGCTTTGGACCCCGAATGTACGTTGGGTGGAGGTGACCGAGGATGGCTTTCAAGGTGGGCCGGTCATTCCAGATGGTTATGACGGTTCACAGGCGTCACTCGATCAATTACGACAAAATGTATTGAAGTCAGGGCAAGTCGGTAGCTTGGTTGCTGATAATTTTAAATCGACTGTAATTTATGCGCCGCTTTTTGAGATTAACCCTGAGACCGGCAAACCGCTTGATTACAAAGCCTTCTCTCTTGAATTAGAAAAGCAGGTGCGTGACAAATATCATGAAAAAAATCCTAGTATCCAAGTTCATATTATCGGCTTTGCTAAAAAAGTAGGCGATTTGATTGAGGGTATCGGGGCGATCGCAACGTTCGCCTTGGTGACTATTTGTCTCACCATGACTTTCTTAGTCATTTACTCGCGTTGCATCATTGCAACGGTTGTTCCCGTTATTACGTCTATCGTCGCCGTTTTTTGGCAATTGGGTATTTTGAAGTTGCTTGGTTATGGCATTGATCCCTATTCTGTGCTTGTACCGTTTTTAGTGTTTGCTATCGGTATTAGTCACGGTGTTCAAATAGTTAATCAAATTTCGGAGCAGCAAGCCTCGGGTTTAAATGCGCTGGCAAGCTCGCGCATGGCCTTTCGTAACTTAGTTCGCCCGGGCATATTAGCCTTGGTGAGTGACGCCTTTGGTTTCTTGACGTTATTGATCATTCAGATTGACGTCATTAAAGATCTCGCCGTTGCCGCAGGTGTGGGTGTAGCCGTAATTATTGTTACGAACCTTATTTTACATCCGGTGATGATGTCCTTTACTGGCCTCAGTAAAGGGGGAATGAAGCATGCGAAGAAGGTTGAAAATAGCGAGCATAAGCACTGGCGAGTGCTGTCATTTATGTCGCATCCAAGTGTTGCGCCTATCTCCATTTTGATTGCGATCTTGGGCTGTACGATTGGATTGTACTACCAGAAAGATTTAAAAATAGGTGATCTCGATAAGGGTGCGCCAGAGCTTCGACCAGACTCACGTTATAACCTGGATAACGATTTCATCATTAGTAATTACAGCACCAGCGCGGATATTCTGGTGGTGATGGTTAAAACCGCGCCAGAAGAATGCGCGACTTACGAATTAATGGACGTCATGGACCGTATGCAATGGAAATTGCAAAATGTTGAAGGCGTTCAATCAACGGCCTCGTTGGTGACGGTTTCAAAGCTGGTGACAAAGGCCCTCAATGAAGGCAGTTATAAGTGGTTTGAACTGTCCCGTAATGAATCGATTATTAACTCATCCATTCAACGTGCGCCGTCAGGTTTGGTAAATACAGATTGCAGTATGACGCCCATGATCGTTTATTTGAATGATCACGAGGCCGAGACGCTTGAACGCGTGGTTGACGTCGTGAAGAGCCTGATCGACGAGTATCCAAGTGAAAACTATACCTTTTTACTCGGTGCAGGAAACGCGGGCGTAGAGGCGGCGACCAATCAGGTAATTGAAAAAGCCAAAGACGTCATGTTGATTTCGGTCTATGCCGTCGTAAGTTTCTTATGCCTTGTCACCTTCCGCTCTTTTGCGGCGGTAATTTGCATTGTCACCCCATTAGCATTGACCTCGGTTTTGTGTGAAGCGCTCATGGCTCAGTTAGGCATTGGTGTAAAGGTCGCGACACTGCCGGTTATTGCGCTAGGCGTAGGCATTGGGGTGGATTATGGTATTTACATATATAGTCAACTTGAGAACAAATTGCGGCACGGCTACCCCTTACAAGAGGCTTATTTTGAGACGCTGCGATCAACTGGCAAGGCCGTAAGCTTTACCGGTGTGACACTTGCCCTTGGCGTATTTACTTGGATCTTCTCGCCGATTAAGTTTCAAGCAGATATGGGCATTTTGTTATTCTTTATGTTCTTGTGGAACATGATTGGTTCGATGTGGCTATTACCTGCTCTAGCGCGGTTTTTGGTGAGACCAAAAAAAGTAAGTACAGTCGAAGCTAAATAAGCGAAACCTGTAAAGCACAAAAAGCCCGAGATTTTCTCGGGCTTTTTGTGATCAAAGCCATAAAGACCCTTTTTGTTTCGTTTGTTACTTTATTTTTTGGCTGGATCGTTTAGACTCGCCAATCTTTTTTAATACTCAAGTGACCTTTAGTAGGGGTCACCACTGAACCGAGGTAGACATGCCAGTTATTACACTCCCTGATGGAAGCCAACGTAGCTTCGATAACTCTGTTTCTGTAAAAGACGTTGCGCTCGATATAGGGCCCGGTTTAGCGAAGGCCACGATTGCGGGTAGGTTGAACAATGCGCTTGTCGACGCAAGCGATCTAATTGTCGATGATGCAAATCTCAGCATTATTACGGCCAGAGATGAAGAGGGTGTAGAAATCATCCGTCACTCATGCGCGCATTTGTTGGGTCACGCTATTAAGCAGCTATGGCCGGATACAAAAATGGCGATAGGGCCAGTTATCGAAAATGGCTTTTACTATGACGTTGAATTAGAGCATCGCCTGACAGACGACGATTTGGCGAAGTTAGAAGCGCGTATGCTAGAGCTGGCAAAAACCGAATATGAGGTTATTAAAAAGAACGTTAGCTGGAGTGAGGCGGTTGATGTTTTTAAGACGCGTGGCGAAAACTACAAACTAGAGATTCTTGAGCGTGATATTCCGCATGATGCGACGCCGGGTCTCTACCATCATGATGAATATATCGATATGTGCCGTGGGCCACATGTCCCTAATATGAAGTTTTGTCAGCATTTTAAACTAATGCGCATATCAGGTGCTTATTGGCGTGGTGATTCCGATAAGCAAATGCTGCAGCGCATATACGGGACTGCTTTCGCTGACAAAAAGGCCCTGAAAAAACACCTGCACATACTCGAAGAGGCTTCTAAGCGAGATCACCGTAAAATTGGTAAGAAACTTGATTATTACCACATGAGTGATGAAGCACCAGGCTCCGTTTTTTGGCATCCCAAGGGTTGGAAGTTGTTTCAGAACCTGATCGGTTACATGCGCATGCGGCAGGAACGCGCTGGCTATGTTGAGGTGAATACCCCAGATGTGATGGACCGGAGTCTCTGGGAGACGTCTGGTCATTGGTTTAATTATCGTGAAAATATGTTTACCACCGATACCGAAGATGGTCGAAACTATGCGCTGAAGCCGATGAACTGCCCCGGATCAGTGTTGATGTTTTCGCAAGGTCTCAAAAGTTATCGAGATTTACCGTTGCGCATGGCTGAGTTTGGAAAGGTACATCGTTATGAGCCATCGGGTTCATTGCATGGGCTGATGCGCGTTCGCCATTTTACGCAAGATGATGCGCATATTTACTGTACTGAACAGCAGATGGAACAAGAATGCATCGATGTAGTGGCGCTCGTGTTAGATATTTACAAAGATTTTGGCTTTGAGAATGTCGTTATTAAGCTGTCGACCCGTCCTGAAAAGCGTATTGGCAGTGACGAAGTTTGGGACAAGCTTGAGGGCGCGTTGAGTAATGCGCTTGAGACGATGGGTCTGGATTATGTTTTGTATCCGGGCGAGGGCGCATTTTATGGCCCTAAACTTGAGTTTGTTTTACGCGATGCAATTGGTCGAGATTGGCAATGCGGTACCTTGCAGGTCGATATGAATTTACCTGAGCGATTTGATCTTTCCTATGTCGATGAAGACGGTGAGCGCAATCACCGGCCGGTCATGTTACACCGTGCCTTGTTCGGCTCATTGGAGCGCTTTATTGGTATTTTGATTGAACATTATGAGGGCTCGATGCCATTTTGGTTGTCGCCCGAACAAGCGTCAATTCTCAATATTACGGACAAACATGCAGAATATTGTAAAAAATTGCACGAAAAACTCGAATATAACGGTATTCGGACACATCTGGACTTGAGAAACGAGAAGATCGGATTTAAAATCCGCGAGCACACAATAGCCAAGGTTCCGTTTTTGCTTGTCGTAGGGGATAAGGAAATGGAGAACGACACGGTAGCAGTCCGTACTCGCAAAGGAAAAGACTTGGGTGTGATGCCTATTGATGAGGTGTTAGCTTTATTTGAAAAAGCGTCTCAACAAAAAGGGCGAATAATAGATACAGAAAGCTAGGTAAATACCTGGCTTCGTGTTGTTTTTGTTGTCGTGAATAATGTGGAGAAATAGACATTAAGCGAAATAGCCAAAGTGGTCGCGCTAAAAAAGCGAATATTAATGAGAATATCGAAGCGTCAGAAGTGCGCCTTATTGATGAAAAAGGTGAACAAGTCGGCATTGTTGCATTAAGCGATGCCATTGCCAGATCGGAAGCGGTGAGCTTAGACCTTGTTCAGATTGCAGACAGTGATCCAATTGTTTGTAAGATAATGGATTACGGTAAAAAGATATTCGACGAGAAGAAGCAAAAAGCGGCGCAGCGTAAGAAGCAAAAGCAAACGCAAGTGAAAGAAATTAAGTTACGCCCAGGGACGGAAGAAGGGGATTATCAGGTAAAACTACGCAACCTGATACGTTTCCTTGAAAATGGGGATAAGGCAAAGGTGACGATTCGTTACCGTGGCCGAGAGATGGCACATCAGGAGATCGGCATGAAACTGCTTGAAAGGATCGAAAAAGATCTAGAAGAGCAAAGCACCGTCGAACAACGACCTAAAATGGAAGGTCGGCAAATGATGATGGTATTGGCCCCAAAAAAGAAAAAGTAAGCACGAGATAAGTTGTTATTTCCATCTTACTAGTCGATTGACCCAATGCGGAGTGAGCTATTATGCCTAAAATGAAAGTAAAAAGCGGTGCGGCCAAACGCTTTAAAAAAACGGCCAACGGATTCAAGCACAAGCAATCCTTTACTAGTCATATTTTGACCAAAAAATCACCGAAGCGTAAGCGTCAGTTGCGAGGCTGCAAGCAAGTTGCAGATGCCGACCAACCGATTATCAAACGCATGCTTCGAATTTAATTGGTCTAAAATTTATTAGTTAGGAGAATCCTATGCCTCGCGTAAAACGTGGAGTTACGGCGCATCGTCGCCACAAAAAGATCTTGAAGCAAGCGAAAGGTTACTACGGAGCTCGTAGTCGAGTTTTTCGTGTTGCTAAACAAGCAGTTATTAAAGCTGGTCAGTATGCTTACCGTGACCGTAAGCAGCGTAAGCGTCAATTCCGTCGATTGTGGATAGCACGTATAAACGCTGGTGCGCGATTAAACGGTATGTCTTATAGCCGGTTGATTGCAGGTCTCAAAAAATCAAACGTTGAGATCGATCGTAAAGTACTTGCTGATTTAGCAATGAACGATGCGTCGGTATTTGCAGCGATTGTTGAAAAGGCAAAAGCAGCATTAGCTAGCTAGGCCCTGCAGCTGGAGGTCGTAAAGATGCAGTCTTACAGCGGCCACAGTGATGTATTGAGCGATAAGCGATAGGGGGTTTCAGCCCCCTATTTTTGTTTTCGGAGCAAACTAAATGGAAAACCTCAATCAACTAGTTGAGCGCGCGAATGCCGCAGTAGATAAAGCGACGACGATTGCCGCACTTGATCAGGTGAGAGTTGATTACCTTGGTAAAAAAGGTGAAATTACCGCCTTATTGAAAGGACTGGGAAAATTAGACCCAGCGGAGCGCCCGCAGGCTGGCGCCAAAATCAATGAAGCGAAAGAACAGGTTCTGGAGAACCTAATGACGCGTAAGGCTGCCATGGAGCAACATGCTCTTGAGGCGCAGCTTATGTCAGAATCTATTGATGTGAGCTTACCTGGCCGTGACAAGGCAATAGGTGGGTTGCATCCAGTGACACGAACGATGCGACGCATTGAATCATTTTTTTCAAAGGCAGGCTACTCAGTTGAAGTGGGCCCTGAGATTGAAGATGACTACCACAATTTTGAGGCCCTAAATATACCAGGGCATCATCCTGCGCGTGCCATGCATGACACCTTCTATTTCAATGCGAATACCTTGTTGCGTACGCACACTTCCCCGGTTCAAGTGCGTACCATGGAAAACGGTCAGCCTCCTTTTCGTATGATTTGTCCCGGTCGAGTTTATCGGTGTGATTCAGACCAAACGCATACGCCTATGTTTCATCAGGTAGAGGGATTATTTGTTGAAGAAAATGTGAGTTTTGCAGACTTAAAAAGCACGGTTGAAGATTTTTTAAGAGTGTTTTTTGAACGTGATCTTGAAGTTCGTTTCCGTCCGTCCTATTTTCCATTTACCGAACCTTCGGCGGAAGTTGACATTGAGTGGGGGCGTGACGCCGATGGCAATGTTAAATGGTTAGAGGTAATGGGGTGTGGAATGGTACATCCGAAAGTATTCGAGGCGAGTGGTATTGATTCTGAAAAATATGCAGGCTTCGCTTTCGGTTTGGGTGTAGAACGTCTGGCAATGCTGCGTTACGGGGTCAATGATTTACGTATGTTCTTTGAAAACGACCTACGATTCTTGAAACAATTTAATAAATAGCGAGTAATTGGACGTCACATGAAATTCAGTGAAAATTGGTTAAGAGAATGGGTCAATCCTGCGATTGATACAGAGGCTCTGCTTGCTCAGGTTACTATGGCAGGCCTAGAAGTGGATGGTTGCGAGCCTGTATCGGGAAATTTTACTGGCGTCGTTGTGGGTGACATTATCACCGTTGAGCAACATCCTGACGCTGATAAGTTGCGGGTGTGCCAAGTAAGTGATAGCCATGAAACTTATAATGTTGTTTGCGGTGCTCCGAATGCCCGAGTTGGAATTAAAGTCCCCTTTGCTAAAGTAGGTGCGGTATTACCTGGTAACTTTAAAATTAAAAAAGCCAAACTTCGCGGTATTGAATCGTTTGGTATGTTGTGTGCCGAAGCAGAACTGGGCCTTGCGGATTCTTCAGACGGATTAATGGAGTTATCGGCAGATGCCCCTGTAGGCGAGGATGTATTTTCTTATCTCGAGTTAAATGATAAAACCATTGAGGTTGACTTGACGCCAAACCGGAGTGATTGTTTGTCGATTGCAGGTTTGGCGCGTGAAGTCGGCGTCCTGAACAAAGAAGATATTACGCGACCGGTAAGCATTCCTGTCGTACCAACGATAAAAGATACCTTTACAGTAACGTTATCTGCGCCTGATGCCTGCCCAAAATATCTTGGTCGGGTAATTAAGGGTGTTGATGTGAATGCAGAAACACCAATTTGGATGAAAGAAAAACTGCGTCGTTGCGGATTGCGCGCAATTGAGCCGGCTGTCGATGTGACCAATTACATTTTGATCGAGTTGGGGCAACCCATGCACGCGTTCGATTTAAACGGCCTGCAGGGCGCCATTGATGTGCGTTACGCGCGTGATGGCGAGGAACTGACGCTTTTAGATGACCAGCAGGTAACACTACGTGACGATACCTTGGTTATTTCTGATGCCAGTGGCCCATTAGCCATCGCGGGGATTATGGGGGGCAAAAATACCGGTGTCTCCAGCGAAACTAAGGATATTTTCCTTGAATGTGCCTTCTTCAACCCTTTAGCTATTGCAGGGAAAGCACGTTCATATGGCTTACACACTGACTCTTCGCATCGCTACGAGCGTGGTGTAGACACCGCTCTGCAGCGTGAAGCGATTGAGCGCGCGACAAAACTACTGGTTCAAATTGTTGGCGGTGAGCCGGGTCCCGTGGTTGAGACCGTTGTAGAGGCTAACATGCCCGAAGGGCGAACAGTAAGCTTGCGCGCAGCGAAACTTGAATCGCTGCTCGGCATCTCGATTCCAGGTGCGGAAGTCGTCGAAATTTTGACCCGTTTGGGTCTAGAGCTCGTGAATGAAGAGTCTGGTATTTGGACTTTCTCTATCCCAAGCTATCGGTTCGATATTTCTATAGAGCCGGATTTGGTTGAAGAGGTTGGGCGTATCTATGGCTACAATAATTTACCCAAAACGACGGCTAAAGGCTCGCTTGATCTCCTAGCAGATGATGAGGCGACACTGCCATTGAACGCCTTAGAGGATCGTTTGGTCAGTTTAGGTTACCAAGAAGCAATCACTTACAGCTTCGTCGATGCAGGTATTCAACAAGTACTCCACCCTGAGTTGACTGCTATCCCATTGGCTAATCCAATTTCGAGCGATATGGGCGTGATGCGTACTTCTTTATGGACAGGCTTGCTGACTGCCGCCGCATATAACCACAAACGCCAGCAGTCGCGTGTGAAGTTTTTCGAGACAGGCCTCAAGTTTATACAACATGAAGGCGAGATCGTTCAAACCCGCATGCTAGCGGGCCTAGTATCAGGTAATGTTTCGGATGAGGGTTGGAGCAATGAGAAACGCCCGACTGATTTTTATGACGTCAAAGCAGACTTAGAAAGTATTCTACCGATCAATAGCGAGGTGGTATTTGAAAAGGGTGAGCATTCAGCGTTGCACCCCGGACAGTGCGCTCAAATCGTAAAACAAGGCGAAGTGATTGGCTATTTAGGCGCTTTACACCCTCAATTGAAAAAAACCGTAGATTTGAATGGCCCAGTTTACCTCTTTGAACTATTCTTAGAAAAAACGATAGCTGGCAAGGTGCCTCACTTTAGTGACGTGTCCAAATATCCTGAAGTAAGAAGGGATTTGGCAATTGTGATTAAAAGTGAAGTGCCCTACCAAGATATTGCAGCTGTCGTTCACGAAAATGCTGGTAGTGATCTTGTCGATCTCATCGCATTTGATGTTTATGCCGGAGAAAGCTTAGGTAAAGGCCAAAAGAGTATTGGGCTAGGTTTGAAGTGGCAACGTGTGGACCGCACCTTGAATGATGAAGAGGTGACCCAAGCGTTTGATGGCATCGTTGCAGCACTATCAGAAAGATTTGGCGCACGATTGAGGAGTTAGGGCATGGGTGCTTTGACAAAAGCGGACATGGCAGAGTGCTTGTATGACGAAGTGGGTCTTAACAAGCGTGAATCAAAAGAAATGGTTGAAGCATTTTTTGATGAAATTTGCGATGCCTTAGGACATAACGAGCAAGTCAAACTATCGGGATTCGGTAACTTTGACCTGCGCGATAAAAAGCAACGCCCTGGAAGAAATCCAAAAACAGGTGAAGAAATCCCTATTTTAGCACGCCGTGTTGTAACGTTTAGGCCCGGGCAAAAATTAAAAGTGAAAGTAGAAGCTTATGCTGGAACCCAGTCATAATCATGAATTACCCACTATCCCCGGTAAGCGTTATTTTACAATCGGTGAAGTGAGTGAGTTGTGTGGTGTAAAAGCCCATGTGTTGCGCTACTGGGAGCAAGAGTTCCCGCAGCTTTCGCCCGTTAAGCGGCGCGGTAACCGGCGTTATTATCAAAGGCAAGATGTGCTGACGATCCGGCAAATTCGCAGTCTATTGTATGATCAAGGTTATACCATTGGTGGTGCTAAGCAGAAACTGACGAGCGATGATAGTAAGGACGACGCAACACAAAGCAATCAGCTGATTAAACAAATGATCAGTGAGTTGGAGGAAGTTTTAGAGGTTTTGAATACATAAGCCTTTGAAAGCTCAAAAAAACGCTGCGTTTCGCGGCGTTTTTTATGCGTCAGTGATTTATTTGCAGCGACGCTTAGGGTATCATCACAGCCGTTTTAAAGGTGCATCTATGTGCCTTATGACTGTCGGGATGTAGCGCAGCTTGGTAGCGCACCTGCATGGGGTGCAGGTGGTCGGAGGTTCAAATCCTCTCATCCCGACCATTTCCCCTTTACCTCGCTCGCGTCGAGCTAACTTTCCGTAGCCTTCTTCATGTCGATTGGACAATAGTCGCCGCGCGTGGAAGACATACACCGTGCTGAATAATAAATCTGACCAGAACCACCCATTTTTTTACTTTCGATGACCCCTCTTTGATGTCCATTTCCTCCTTTTTTAAAACAAAAAAGAAATTAAAAATCACCAATTTTGGTGATTCGTATGCGTCCATAATTTAGTACGATTCTCGGGTGCCAGTTGTCTTTTTGAATCTTGCAAAGTAGTGGGTGATAAGTAATCAATTGGATTTTTGTCGCGATAAGAGCCCAATGCTTATTCTTAAGTGGTGAAATATATGCATTGTTATAAAGTACTTGCCTTCTTGTTATCAGTTCTGATGCTTGGTTGTAATAGCAGTCATGAGGTAAGCAATTTATCTAAAGGTATAAGTGTCTCGGGCACGGTAAAAGTGCCTTACGGTATGGCCTCAGCTTTTCGCCAACCTAGCTCTTTTAACACCACGAGTGATTTTTTCACAACACCATTCGGTACCCGCCAAAATGGTCTTGAGACCGTCGATGGCGTGTCAGTTGAATTAATACAGGTCAACAGCATGGGTGAGCAATTGGGTGAAACGCTTGGCACCACGGTGACTGAAGCCAATGGACAGTATCGCCTGTTAGTACCTGCTAACATTGGCTTATCGGCGAGTTTGATTTTACGGGTTAGCGATCATGATGATGTGCAAGTACGGGCTCAAGTGGTTGAGCGGCTCGTCGATATTACGCCGGTTTCAGAATT
>CAJWAD010000035.1 GCA_913020245.1 uncultured Oleiphilus sp. | reverse complement strand
ACAAGCAAGAAATCGATTTCTCTCAGTTTGACAGCTTTAAGTTTGTCGAACGTCTATCGCCAAACGGCGAAGCTTATTTGAGCATTGAAACGCAATATATTATCGAGGCAATTCGCGAACAACTATCTGCGCGTGGTTTAGTCGAATCTGAAGCGCCGCAACTGCTAGTGAATTTTAATATTAGTCAGAAAGAAAAATTGGTCACAACAGCGTTGCCTGCTGTACCCTCCGGCTATTACGCCTACCGTGATCGATCTGGTTATGGAACAAGTTTTGGTTTGGGCAGCCAAAATGTCACGACGCAATATACTGAAGGCACGCTTAATATTGATGTCATCGATGCGGCACTTAAACAGGTTTTGTGGGAGGGCGTCGCCGTAGGTCGTTTAAAGCAAATATCTTCCAACGAACTGAAAAGTTACGTGTATGACGTTGTTGAATCAGTTTTTGAAGAATATCCGATCGTTAAACCAAACGCCGATTTGACCGATAATAATGGGTGATACTTTTTACGTGCTTACTTGGGGCAGAAATGCTCGTCTAAATCGTTAGGTCGTCTAGTTCTTTTTCTAAGCGATGCGGAATGCTTAGGATAAAGGTACTGCCGTTCTCTCCATTCGATGAAATATTAATCTTTCCGCAAAGTGGCCCGTTTACTAAATTATGCACAATATGCATGCCAAGGCCGCTGCCGCCTTTACCCAACTTGGTGGTAAAGAAGGGTTCAAAAATCCGTGCCTGAACGTCTGGAGACATGCCCATGCCGTTGTCAGAGACGCTCAGGGCAACGTGGTGGTCTGAGACTTTCGTTGC
The DNA here is from genome assembly GCA_913020245.1 of uncultured Oleiphilus sp. Classification (GTDB taxonomy): domain Bacteria; phylum Pseudomonadota; class Gammaproteobacteria; order Pseudomonadales; family Oleiphilaceae; genus PZPK01. Next base: position 26,722 of record CAJWAD010000035.1, on the reverse strand, counting down.
GATGGTGATAAGCCCCTGATTGTCCTTGTCCAAAGCAGAGTCTTCAAACGCATGACGAATTGCATTATTGATAAAATTATCAATAACCTGGCTGAGGGCTCCCGGATATGAGTAAACCTCAACATCACGATCCAAGTCGAGAAAAACCTCAATGGGCATATTTTTGGTACGGTGATGAACCGTTGACTCAAATTCACGAATGAATTCATTCAAGTTAAATTCACGTTTTCGGTCGCTCGTTCGATCTACCGCTACTTGCTTAAAGTTTTGAATAAGCGTCACGGCTTTTGATATATTTCGCTCAATTAATTTGCTGGAATCAACAATATTTTCCGTTAATCGCTCAAATTCGCTTTTAGTAAGTGAATTTGAGTCACTTTTACTTTTCAAATTATCAGCGTCCGTTTTTAGGGATGAGGTAACCAGTCTTGCATTCCCTATGGGCGTATTCAGTTCGTGGGCAATCCCCGCGACGAGGGAGCCCAATGCCGCCAGCTTTTCATTTTCGACTAACGTTTTTTGTGCCTGCTCGATGCTGATTAATGCATTCTCGAGTTCTTTATTTGTCGTTTGGAGGGTTTTGGTTCGCGCGGTTACTTTGTCTTCAAGCTTCAAGAAAGAGCTCTGAAGCGCGTTTTTCATCCTGTCGAGCGCATCGATCAGTTTGGCGAATTCTTTGTGCTTAACGGTCGGCGATAGCGCATCAAATTTTTGCTCGGCGATTTTTGCTGCGAAATCTTGCAGCTCGCCTAGCGGGTGCGTCACATGGTTGCTAAGTATTTTCAAGATAATAGAAATACTAACGATCAACTGAGTCAGTATGATCATAAAGATTTGCAGTGCAGAGCTTTGCAGCTCTTTTAGCGCATTGGTGTTACTGTAGTAGAGCGCAACGGAACCGACATGTTCCGTTTCATAAATTACATCTGCCTTTAGATGAATAAATTGCTCAGATAAGTTAGTGCTCTCCTGTTCATATTTCGCGAAGTGTTGGCCGCTTGAGTCGATAACAATAATCGCTTTGACTGAGGGATTCAGAGCAACGCCGCTGATTAGGTCCATTGCATTCTCTGGCGTGAACGTCCAGAGAGGTGACACCAAGCCTTTTTGCAAAACCGAGAAAAGCGCCTCCGCCTCGTTTTTAGGGTCAGTGACCACCTCTTTTTGGTATTGTTGATAAACATCAAAGCTGCCAACTAATACCGCAGGAAGAACGATCGCGCTAAATACCGCGATCGTTAAGAATAAGCTGAGTGACTTTTGCGTTTTCTGGGTTAATTTCTTGATCATAGGGCGCTTTTACAAGGACTGCTTGTCTTCTAAAAATAAGAGAAACTTATCTATATTCCTCTTTTCAATCGCCGCTCTCGTGCCATCCTTGAGCATCGCTTCAAGTGCTTGATTTATTTTTGGTATGAGGTGTGATTTATTCATACTTTTAGGTAAGCCTAAATAATTTGCATCTTTTTTATATGCAGGCTCAAGTATTTCAAACCGGTCTTTATTTTTTTTAAGCCAATCATTCTCGGCAAGAATGGCTTGAAATGCCATGTTTCCGGGACTTAACAAGACCAGGTCGACCCTTCCGAGCGCAAGCATACGCATTTGACCAGGTCGATCTTCCGTGCCCTCCAGAATAATATGGCCGTTAGCGACGGCTGTGTCAAAATCGTCGCCATAGGTTGAGCCACGCTTTATCGCTACGCGTTTTCCTTTGAGGCTTTCTAGCCCTCTATATTCGAACCCATCTTTTTTTTGCGCGACAAAAACAACTTCGTCGAAGTACATGGGCACCGTATAATCCCAGATCTTTTCTCGCTCAGTTGTTTTTGAAAAACCGATAATCGCCGCGGCACCTGCCTTGCTGTTTTGCAACGAGCGATTCCAGGTTGATAGTTCATAACTGAACGTGATCCCGGTGCGCTTAGACACCTCCGAAAGTATATCGATCATAATTCCTTCGGGCTGATAATGCTCATTGATCCAGTTTTTAGGTTGAGCTTTCCAATCACCAGCCACAACGATATGTTCAGCTTTAATATGATTGGAAAATAGACAGCAGGCTAAAACAATAAAACGAGCGGTGTAATTAAATTCCATTTTTATTCTCATCACGTTATTTTTCAATCGCGTAATTTTAAGCCCAAATCTCGGGCTTCATATCGCATCCATGGCAGCTATTATGGTTGCAAAGTCGATAAAGACTATGACGTACCTTTGACGCTAACTACGTAGTGCCTTCAAAAGAAGTTTTCAGAGTTAACGACTCTCGTTGAGGGTGACCCAAGGCACATTCCCTTTATAGTTCAGAGTGCAAAAAATAGCAATGGTGGCAGCTTAATGCAGGTGTGTAGTGATTTAATAACTTAAGCACCTATGCGATTGCTACATAAGAAAAGCATCTCAATTATTTTTTTACTGCATGCTTTAAGCAACCACTGTACGGCTTGCATTTTCGCTTTTTAAATAAAGCGTCATTAAATGAGTGAGCGCCATTGGGAATCTTTAAATTGCATAACTAGTATCCAATTCCTAAAGCAAGAAAATCGATTGCGTTTGTTGATTGACGAGCACCAGTGGATTTGGCAAAAAGACAGCCGAGTCTTCTGATTGGTTTGATGCGTTAATGCGCGCAACTTGCATGCTTGCTTGAGCCGCTCTCTATCTGTTTGGTTTGAAGGGAAGAAGATGACGGAAGGGCTAATGATTCATTAATGATAATCATTAGCATTAAGAGATAGTTTAAGGTACCATCCAAGCATCGAATCAAAAGGCAGTGTTAAAGCGAAAGGTTAAAACGTCGAGTCTAAGGTTTCGCGCAGGAAGCGCTTAATATAGTGGAGCAAGATGATGGATGAGTGGAAACAACTGATTTCGGTTGGCAACAAGTATTTTTCTTCTGAAAATTATGTATCAGCACTCTCTGTGTATCAGCGATCGCTCAATTGTATTGTTGCTGATTTTCCGAAATTTATACGACATGATCCACATTCGGCGATCAGCGCGTTGCTCGTGAGCCATTTCAATCTTGCCGAAGCCTTTCAACGCGATAAGCGCCTTGATGAAGCAAGTCAGCAATTTTCCGCTGCTTTTTACTTCATGAAGCGGCTACTTGACGTTTGCTCTCTGGGAAGTGAAGCTAGCGAGGCACTCTTAAGAGGTTGCCAAGAACTCCAGTTCGAATGGACCTTTTTTATAAGTAATAACGCTAAACGTTTAGCTGCATTGCGACTCCAAGAATTCGCGACGGCTAAAACAAGTTTAGGGGATTTATTTGGTGGTCAAATGGCCCTGCATTAGAGGGATAATAGTGGTTTGACGACTAGGCAAATAATACTCGTTTTTTAATGAAGGAGATTTCATGTTACACAAAATGCTTACCCAACTCGATTCGCTTATAGGCTTTGATGTAGCCTCCGCGCATTGTGACATTCCCTGTAAAATCTATGATCCCGCGACCGCACAGCTGAATGCGTTAACGGTCATTCGCTTGTTTGATCTTATCGACGAGCTCGCCCAAAAAGAAAGTTTGACGATTGCTGATCAAGCGCAACTTGCGCGATTGGTGATGCAGAAAGAAGAGCACGCGTTAAAAGTGAAGCAAGACGTTGTGGTTATTTGGGGGGATTATTTTAAACAACCCCAGTTTGAACAAATTGCTAACGCGCACGATCTCGTGCACAGCATCATGTTGCAGGCATCAAAATGTAAGCAAGGTATTGCGCGTGAAAACGGGGTTGCATTACTTAACCTAGTGAACGAATTCGCGGCTGCGTTTTGGAAGACAAAAGGCGTAGAGACGTTCAATGCTGAATGTCCTTATCCACCCTCTGAAATAGTTACTTATCCCAAATTAGGCTAAGACTGTGTCAAGGGTCAGATTGGCCACTCTCGGTAATAGTGAGTATTCAGACTCATTACAAACGCTCAGTAATTTACCGCTAGTTACTGAGTGGTTGTTTTGTGTTTAACGTACCTTCTATGCTCGCGTTTTATAGAGTGCAGGGTGACAGCATGAGTCCCGTTTTGTTCGATGGTGACTTTGTTTTAACAAGTAATTTTTTAAAAGTGCACGAAAACAGTTTAGTGGTGGTGAAACACTCTCAGTTTGGTGTGTTGGTTAAGCGTGTTAAGGCGCTTGGTTCTAAACGGGTATTATTAGAGGGTGAAAACAATGACAGCCTCTCTAGTAACCAAATGGGCTGGGTTGAGCGGGATAAAATTTTAGGCGTCGTACTTAAAATGATTAAAAAAGGAGGAGTTAAGTTGTGAAAACTATTAATTATATGGTCGCTGTTTGTCTTTTTGCCTTTTTAGTTTCATTTCATGTTTATTTCGCAGTCAGTAGTCTAGTGGAAGCGGTAGCGCAAGGGCCTACCCAGGGTGGTAATCTAGTAGCGATGTCTCAAGTTTCTTTCGCGGCATATTTGAACGCGACTTAGCCCAAAAAGACCCTTTAAATTTCTCTTCAATTAAGTCAATTGGTCGATTCTTTTTTCTGCATTTGTTCAAAACTTCATCACAAAAAATAAAATAATGCTTGATGCTTAAATAATAATGATTATTATTTATATTTAGTGTTCTTTGTCCATGCCAACAAAGAGGAACAAGATGAATAATATATCGGATATACCTGTTGCGGAATCTGGTGCGGTGATTGAGAAGCGTCTGGGATTTATGATTAGACGCTATCTTTCAAAGCCAACAAAATCGCTTGCGCAAAAGGTCGTGAAACAACTCGAAGATTTGCTTCGACATCCTGATTGTATCGGTTACCCGGACGATCGTTGCGGCTATAAAAAAATGCTTCAGCAGTGGCGGGCAATGACTTAGGTTTTGGCGTGAAAAAACTCAATCAGTTGGCCAGGTGAAAAGGTCTTTGCTGGCCTACGCATTGCTCCTCTTACGTGAGCGTCCCCCTTTGATAACAACTATCGATTCTGCTCACTGATATCGCCTTGGTATCGTGCCCTGGTATAACTGAAAAACCCTTTACGTGCGGATGATTTAATACAACGTTGGGTCTCGTTATTGCTGAATGAAACTTAGTGCGCACTTCCAAAACGTTAACATTCTTTCCTTCTTGTCCGAAATTGACAATTAACTGCGTTAAATAAAACATATCTTGATTGAACATCTAGCGTCACAATTAACTCGTGTTAAAAAACATACAATAAATAGGGGGCTATTATGTCCAAATCAGCTTTTGATTACATAATTGTTGGGGCCGGTTCGGCTGGCAGTGTTTTAGCTAATCGCCTGAGTAAAGACCCGACGACGTCCGTCTTATTGCTTGAGGCTGGCCCTGAAGACAAAACTCCAATGATCAAGATCCCAGGCGCTTTTGCCTATTTCATGTTTAGCAAAAAATATAATTGGCTTTATGATGCTGAGCCTGTTCCGGATATCCGCAACGGCGAACCCGTATTTTGCCCCCGAGGAAAGACTTTGGGTGGAAGCAGCGCCGTTAATGCAATGGTTTATATTCGTGGCCACAAATCAGACTATGATCGTTGGCAGGCTGATGGGAATGAGGGCTGGGGGTATGAGCAACTTCTACCCTATTTTAAGAAATCTGAGACTAATCAGCGTGGCGCAAACGCTTATCATGGCGACAAGGGCCCTATGTACGTATCTGATACGAAAAATTACTATCCTCTCAACGAGCGTTTTTTGAAAGCCAGTGAGAACGTAGGATTCCCGTTGACTGATGACTTCAATGGAGAGAGCTACGAAGGCGCTGGATACTATCAGTTTACGATCAAGGATGGTGAGCGATGTGGCGTTGCTCGTGGCTATTTAAATCCTGTACGTGATAGACAGAATTTACAGGTCGAGTGCGAGGCTTTCGTCAATCGGATACTGTTTAACGGTAAAACCGCGTCGGGGGTCGAGTATACCCAAAACGGAAAAACAATCAGCGTAAAAGCGACTAAAGAGGTATTGCTTTGCGGTGGATCGTTTAACTCGCCGCAAACGCTCATGCTGTCTGGTGTAGGTGACAAGGAAGAGTTGCAATCTCATGGTATTGGGGTTGTACATGATTTGCCAGGTGTGGGTAAAAATCTGCAAGAGCATGTCGATGCTTGTGTACTGGTTAAAAGTAAAAAGAAAGATGGTTTCAGTTTGACGGCATCAGGACTCATGAAAACCCTTCCTGATACGTTGCAATATATACGCTCGAAGACGGGTAATCTGGCCAATTCAATAACGCAGGCGGGAGCGTTCCTAAAATCAAATCCTGGTATAGAGGTACCTGATATTCAGATGCACTTTGTACCGATTCTTTTTGATGATTGTGGCCGGAACATCGGTCTGTTGAGGCAGCATGGTTACTCACTGCATGTTTGCGTTTTACGCCCTGAAAGTCGCGGAAAAGTGAGTCTGAAATCAGCTAATCCACGCGATAAGATCAAGATAGAATTTAATTTTTTAAGTGAAAAGAAAGACCAGAAGACGTTGGTCGATGGGATTCGCGTCGCACGGAAAATTTTAGAAAATGAGGCCTTTGATGAGCACCGCGGTGAGGAAATGCACCCGGGAAAAGATGTTCAGTCTGATGAAGGGCTACTTCAAGCCTGTAAAGATCGTCTTGGTCTGGTGTACCACCCGTCTGGAACATGCAAGATGGGTAATGATCCAATGGCGGTGGTAGATGCGCGGCTCTGTGTTCATGGGCTAAAGAGTTTGCGCGTAGTTGACGCGTCGGTTATGCCAACCTTGGTGGGGGGAAATACCAACGCGCCAGTCATCGCAATGGCAGAAAAAGCAGCAGACATGATTCTCAAAAAGCCTCAGCGCGTGTTGGCAGGTAATGAAGAGCAGGAGCTAGAGGCAATAAAATAGTAGAGCCCTCGCTATGTCGATCGCAATGCCTTGCTTCAAGCCAAGACACCAAGCACTGTAGATTATGGCTTTGGCGACGCTCTGGTTTCGGCAACTTGATAACCGGCCTTTGTCGGCTGAGCGTTAGCGGTACTTGTTATGAATGGTCTCATAAGTGCCGTTCTTTTTTAAGATAAACAATGCTTTGTTAAATTCATCGACGAGCACTTCGTAACCATCATATTGTTTTGAGAAGCAGAAGAAAAAATCTTTTTTTACAATGGGGTAAAACTCAAAGTCATAGGTTGCCCCGATTTGTTTAAGCATGAAGTCAGTAGATTGTTTTGCCAGATATAGGTAGTCAAAGCGGTCGTTTTGAAGCATTTGGATGGCACTTGCTGTATTGGGTGCGGGTATTGGATTTGCGCCGATATCAACAAGGGCTCGATAACTCTCATAGGCTTCGACCGAGCTAACACGTCTGCCCACAACATCTTCGATTAGTGCTGGCGCCGTTTCATTGTGGCCTTTTCGGGCATAAAAACCGTTTATAAAGACACTGATCGGATCAGAAAATGCCATAAATTCAGCACGCTCTTTCGTGTACGCGCAGGTGAGTATACCGGCTACTTTCCCGAGTCGCGCATAGGCTAGGGCGCGCTTCCATGGTAAAAACTCTATATCGACCTCATAACCCAGTAGCTCAAAGGCAGCGGTCGCCACTTCAAAGTCAAACCCCCTTAAGCCTTTCACCGCTTTTTCCATTTCGTAGGGGGGATAGTTTTCCGTTGCGATAGGAATGACAAATTTCTCTCTTGAAAAAGCTGCATCAACAAAAATGACACAGAGGATGCTTAGCATGAATAAGCGCTTGCGGATCATGGTTGGTTCGTGCCCCCTATTTCTCAAAAATAATGTTTGTATCGTTTTTAGTATCGACAAAGTTTAGCTGGTGATTTTCATTTCCTCCAATTTTCGCTTACGTGAGCGGCGATTATCTGGATTACTACACGGCAACATAATAGTTGATAGTTATCAATATTAGGAGTTTGATCGTTATTAATGTTGACCTTGGGAAGGCAGAGGCCAGCGAGCTCTAAGTATGTTTTGACAGATAAATACTGATATTGACGATTGAAAGATGCATTGTTTATTTGACTAGACTGCTGCGTCATTTGAGAGCTAGTCATATGACCATATGACTAGCTTCACTCTTGGGATTGAGAGGCGAACGGTTTGCAAATAAAACCCTCCCCCTCTCTCCGCAGCCTTAAAACGCGTATTGATAACCGAATGTTAGCATGTCTTGCATTTCGAGTTGTACGCCGCGAACGGATTGATCAACCGCTGTTAGCCATTCGAAAGCAAAGCGATGGCCGCGCAGTATCCCATGTGAACTGACCAGGTTAACGCCAACGCCCAAATTAGTCGTTTTTCTTCCTGTGTTGTCAGGATTGGCACCCACCATCGGTGCAAATATGCCTGAATCACGTCCATTAATCTTGCCCTGTTTTTTGTGTTGTAAGCGCAATGAAGCACTCAACGCAGGGATAAAGCGATAACTTGCCCACAGGTTCGCGTCATAACCTGTATCGCGTTTGTAATCGTGTTTATTGTTGTTTAGCGCCAGCGTCGCTTTAGCTTGACCGCCCCACGCAATTTGACCGGCTGAGCCGGTATACGTAATGCCTGGAAGAAAGTCATAAGTGCCGGTACCAAGCTGCATACCATAACCGGCACGGCCCATCATGCCGTTTTCATCAATAGACCCCGAGGGCAAGCTAAGCCCTATGTTTGCATGAAGGTGATGTGAAGTTTGTTCGTAAAGAGAAATTAAGGCCTTCACTTTCGTATCACCGATGCCGCTCGTATCCATTTCAGAAGCGGGCATTGGATTGTTCATCATGTTGAACATGATGCTCGTCATGGTTTTTTTCAGGTAACTTGTGCCGAGCGCAAGCGTCACCGTGTCGCTCGGTGCGTACATAAAGCCTAGCATGTGCATTGAGGTATCCATTTCGGTTGGCACCATCCTAACAAGTGATGGTGGACCGTATGGGTGATTGGTGCTGGTGGCTACCTCGCGAGGGCTTAAATCTTGGCCATCACGAATATTACCTTTCATGTCCATTTTCATGAAGCGGTAGGCGATCATCCATTCGCCTTTTTGGTGCATATGGTCCCCCATGACACCAATTGGTGCGTGGCCATCAGCAAGAATAATCGAGTTTTTCTGTTTGTCTGTTTGCTCATGCTTTGCGTCTGCAAAAGTCTTTAGCGAGCACAGGAATAAACTCGCCATTAAGGTTGCCATCGTTAATTGTATTTTCATTTCTCAACTCCACAGCGTCGTCCCGCAAACGCTCTATGAATTTTTAAAGTGGCGCCGCAGAACAGTTTTAGTTCGTTATTTTGTAGTGTTTGCTTGGTTTATGAGAGTGGCTTAGGAGGCGCTCGAATGGGTCGCTGAACTTGCCAATTTGAAGGTCTATGTGTGGCATCGGGTAAGCGCGTCTGGGGTTCGGAAGTAACAACATAGCGGCTCGACAGTGAAACATCCAAAAGTGCCAACGTTGCGCTAAGCGAGATTAAGCAGGTATCGCTCACTTCGATAGCGTGATGTGAATAAGAAGATTTACTGTTTTGGGCGCGAGTATTGGTGGTGTCAGCGATAAAAATGCTTTGCGGACCGCTCAGCTTGCATACCACTAACCATTCGCCTTCTGCGCTATTGCCGAGCATGTAGCCTGCTGGTACCGATGCTTTACCCAGCACGAACGTTATCAGCATCAAACGAATGATGAGCCGCCGAAATCGTCGAATGAAAAACAGGTCTTTCAAGTGATGGGCTTCCGTATTCCGTCTTCGTGCACACACGAACGTTTACTTAAAAACAGCCCATAGGCGATGTTTATGGGCGCTTCAACATAGGTGTCATTTATTTTAATTAGCAATGTGCGCGCCAGCTTCTGTTTAATTTTCATGCCTGAATCTAGCCATAGGCCCTTACCGAACTCGGTAAAGGCGACTAGTTAATAATCCTAAATGGTTTGAGTTATGGCTTAATAATTTATTTAATTGTTATATGGTCGCCCTTTGCCTATCGCTATGGAATTTCCGATCACTGTTTCTACTGAGCGTGTATATGAACTCAAAAGGTGCTCATTTTTCGATAGCTACCTGCTTCAAGACTTATTTTAGGATTAAAGGTCTTGACGATTAGTATTCGGCGCTGTGATAAACATTCTGAACATCGTCTAACTCATTCAGCATATCGAGAAACTTCTCGAACATTTCAATATCATCACCAATAATTGGGTTAGTGACTTGTGGTACAAATTGGATTTCATCTACGTCAAATTCAATATCACCTAAAGCATCTATTAATGCTTGCTTTGCTTTAAAGAATTCGGTGTGCGGAGCAAAAACAATGATTTTACCGGTTTCCGCTTCCACATCGGTGACATCGACATCAGCGTCCATAAGCGCCTCAAGTACGGCATCTTCATCATCGCCTGTAAAAGACAATATCGCGCTGTGATCAAACATATGGCTAACGGCGCCTTGTGTACCAATTTTTGCTTTTGTCTTAGTAAAGCATTGGCGCACATCACCAAACGTTCGGTTTGGATTGTCGGTAAGGCACTCAACAATCACCATGCAATTTCCGGGGCCAAAGCCTTCATAGCGTGCGGGTGAATAATCTTCACCACCGCCACCTTTTGCTTTCTCGAGTGCTTTATCAATAACGTGGCTTGGTACCTGATCCTTTTTGGCCTTATCAATCATGCTGCGTAACGTTAGGTTGCCGTCTGGATCGCCCCCGCCTGCTTTTGCACAAACATATATCTCTCGGCCATACTTACTGTAGACCTTGGTTTTCGCTGCGGCAGTTTTAGCCATGGAGTCTTTTCGGTTTTGGTAGGCTCTGCCCATTTTTATCGTCCAATTACATTTAAAGCTGCATAGTCTACAAGGATTTTGTGTGAACTTAAATTTGCGAGCGTCTCATTACATCAGAAATTATGTGCGCTATTTTCATTGAGCCTGCGTAGAATACCCAGCCAAGTTGCTTTTTTAGGTACCGCCGCGCAATGGAAGTAAACGTGCACAAGCTCGCCTCACAAGAACATCTCTTTCCTAACGAAGCGGCGTTCGCGTCAGATAGGCAGACTGCGATTGTTATTGGGGCCGGGTTTGCTGGTTTGTTTAGCGCGCGTGTTTTATCCAAGTATTTTAAAAAAGTATTGATCGTCGACAAAGACCCTTTACCGACTGAAGCGCCCGCTTTGCGCAAAGGCCAGCCGCATGCTGCGCATCAGCATCTGTTGTTAGTAAAGGGGCGAGAATTACTAAGGAGGTATTTTCCAGAATTTGAAAGCGCGTTAGACCGTTACAGCGTATCTGCGCTCGATTACGGCAGAGATGTCATTTTACAACTTGAAGAAGGTGATTTGCCGCGTTATGAAACAGGTCTTTCTTTGCGGCCTTGCCGGCGTGTGCTGCTAGACTTTATTTTGCTTCAAGCCGTCAAAGGGCTTGAAAATGTCGAGTTTTCTGAGCCCTGTCGCGTGTCAGGGTTGCTTTCAAAGAAGCAAGGTGGGGTCCCCCGAGTGACGGGGATTCGCCTCGCTACACACCAGACGATACTGGCAGATCTTGTTGTTGATGCGAGTGGGCGTGGCAGTAAACTTGGGCAATGGCTTGAGCCAATGGGTATCGCGGCACCGCCAACGATGAGAGTGGATGCGAAGGCTGGTTATGCATCTAGATCTTATTCATTATCCGCTGAAAACGCAGCTAAATTAGGTTTTTCTGGTTTAGATATTGCGCCGCATGCGCCGCGCTCACCAAGGGCGGCGGGACTCTGGAAGCTGGAAGGAGATGAGTGGCTCTTGACGCTTATTGGAGTGAATGCGTGTTACCCGGCTAGTGACGAAGAAGGGTTCCTGAACTTTGCCAAACAATTGAACTCTGCGCCGCTTAATCGCTTTCTATCGCTCGCAACCCCAACTGATGACATCGTCATACACAGAGCAACCAGTAACGTTTGGCGCCAGTACCACAAACAAGGCTTGCCAAATGGTTTGTTGGCGATTGGTGACGCTTGTTGCGCCTACAACCCTCTGCATGGACAAGGATTAAGTGTAGTCGCGCAGGTAATGGAGCGACTCGATGCCGCACTGCAGAAAAAGCCAACTGAACAGAATTCTTGGCAGACTTGGTTCCATAAACGTTCTGCCTTTATCTATCAACAGGCATGGTACCTTTCATTAACTGAGGATATTGCCTGGCCTAACACCCAGACCGAGGGCTTGCACAATCGATTCTTATTGAAGTTGGCGCACGGCTATGGCCAGTTGTTTTTGCGTGCTGCACAAAAGCATCCGGCACTGGTTAAATTGGGTTTGGATGTGACGAATATGGTGCGTAATCCACTGGTATTATTGGCCCCTAGTGTATTTTTTAAAGTAATGGCCCAGCTTGGTCGGTCACCGGTTAAACATCTAGATATACCGGCTGCTTGTAAGCAGGATATGCAAATACACTCAAAATACGTGGAACGGTTAGATGCCTACCAAAATGAATGGGGTCTGCAGTCGAGTAGTTATTTTGGACATCAGTCTGGTTGTCGATATTTTGAACTAAAAGACATTGGCTATGCAGCTTTCCGCGAGGTTAGATTGGGGTTTCGTAAGCTGAATGTAATGCCCTGTGACCCGATTTGTCAGCCACAAATGCTGCCGCGGTTTCTGCGAGCAATGGAGGCGTTTACGGGAAATAAACATCTACTTCTGGGCGTAACAGAAGGCTGCAAAAATGAATTATCTAAAGAAGGCTATCGCTTCAGTCAGCTTGGTCGAGAGTTCCAGTACCCGATAAAACGGTTTCAGGTCGCGGGTAAAGCGAAAAAGTATCTGCGCTGGGCGGCCAATTTTGGGGAGCGTGGTTTTGAGGTGTTAGAGCAGAAGTGGAACGAAGTTGACCAGGCGCGTGTATTGGAGATTTCAAAGCGATGGCGAAAAACTAAAACCTTCAGCTGGCGTGAACTTGAGCTGCTAACGCGTCCGCCTGTTTTTGCAGAAGAGGGCGGTGTTCGAAAATTTTATTGCTACTTAAATGGTGTGATGGTCGGGTATGTTTTTTTTGATCCGTTTTACGAAGCAGGTAAGCTCAAGGGGTATTGCGCTAACATTCTGCGATCGGATCCCCGTGTGAAGCCGTCTGGTTTTTTAGACTATGTTATTTTGCAGGCGATTGAGATGTTTCGGGCTGAAGGGGTTGAGGTGATCTCCTTAGGTATGGCGCCCTTAGACGGCATAAAACAAGAGCCGGGTGATGAAGCGTCGGTTCGAAAATTAGCGCAAGGCATCTACAATCAGGGTTCTTGGTTATATGCGTTCCGGTCGCTGGCGTACCACAAACGAAGATACCGGTTGGATGAGTATCCTTGGTATATTTGTTACCAAGACCTGAATGTGGTGTCGGCGGCGTATGCGACGGCGAGAGCATGTCGCGTTCTATAACCAAATAATATAAACGATTGAGTCGTACAAAGATGACATTAGCTAGTTCAAACCGCTTCTCTTTCGTCGCGCCTATTTATGATTTTCTGGCTCGAGCATACAGCTTCGGCATGATCGCTGAGAGTAAGCGTTGGCAGGTGCAATACCTCAAAGAAGGAGAGCGCGTGCTGTATGCAGGCGCGGGCGCAGCCGAAGATGCAGTGCTGGCTGCCAAGGCAGGTGCCAGGGTCACGATTGTTGAGTTGTCAGGCGGTATGCTCGCGCAAACTAAAAAGCGCATCAAGGCGTTAAAAGTTGAATGCGCGCATCCAATTGTACTGATTCACGCTGATGTTATGTGTCACACACCGGAACACCCCTACGATGTTGTCGTTGCTAATTATTTTTTGAATGTGTTTGAACCGCGCTTGATGCAAACCGTGTTTTCACACTTGAATACGCTGTTACGGGTGGAGGGTAAATTTTTTATAGCCGATTTTGCGCCAATGAAGGCCAATAAATGGGCGGCAATGTGTCAAAAACTCTACTTTTATACCGCGGTTACCGTGTTCCGTGTTGTGGCAGGTAATGGTTGGCATCCACTTTATGATTATAGCGGTATGCTCGTTAATAACGGTTTTCGGATCGATCAAAAAAAAGATTTCAGATTGGGTGTTTGCGGCCCCGCTTGGTACCGTTCAATTATCGCGAGTAAACACTGATCTTACTCAGGTCACCCTCGTTTTGGTTAAAATATTGAGTGGTATTGGCAAGCGCATTGAGGTGTGAAATCATTTTATACGATGCCTCGAGGCAAGCGCTCTTTTAAAGGTAGTAAACATTTTCTGAACCAAACCACCCGCTAGCCCAGCGTTTATTTTCGAGTACGCTGTCGCGGTTAGGCAGTGTTGCAAACTGCCGGTATTCCCTCGTAAGTTCAAACCTAGCCAATTATAAGCCGGGGCTTAGTTCTTGCCCTTCGTCGTTTTTTAATGCCGCATGCGCTTGTGTTACTAACCTTTATCTCTGACTCATAGCGTATTATGACAGGGCGAACACAGGGGCTATCAAACGGATACAATGTTATATCATAGACTTTTAGGTTTAAGGGGTAGTGGGGATATCTTCGGTAATTTCTATCGAATATGAGGGCTCTATGAGTTCTGCGTTCACATTTTTCGTGAATTTTATTCGACCGCCCACTCTTAACCGCGTGCCATTACCTGTCGTTGGATAGGGTAGCCCACTCGTCGGAAATGTTTTGATGGTTGTTGACCCATACCGAGCTTTAATATTGTCTAGCGTTACGCCTGGAATGTCTTGGTTTGAATAAATGTTGATGGTAATGGTATTCGACGAACTCTCGTCACTGATCACTCGAAAGTCAGCGTTTTGAAAAAAATCTCCAACGACTTGAGTATTCCGCACACCGCTTAATCGGCCTCTCCAATTGACCTGCATGCGCCCAGTTTTTGAAGGGTTGGACACAGCATCTGGAAAAGTAAGCGCCTGATCGGATCGAATTGTTATGTCCGCATGCGAAAAAGAAGCAGGCACACACGCTATCGTCAAAAAAAATGAAAAGAGAAAAAAACGCTTCGTTCGAAATACTCTCATAGTGCTTGTGCCTCGCATTACCGCCGATAAGATTGAGCCAAAACAGCATGTAAAACAATTGTCTACGATTAAGATGCAGTAACTTGTCGTTGTCGCCCGTTGTTTAGCGCAGTAAATTCGATAGCTTGGGGTTTGGTTTCGGATTCTTTTTAAACAGAACCGCCATTTTACCAATAGTCTGTACAACCTCAGCATGGCTGGCGGAAGCCATCTCAGTGATGAGTTTGGCGCGTTCATCTCGATCACCTACGTTGAGTTTAACTTTAATCAACTCGTGATCATGCAGGCTACGTTTTAATTCTTCGAGAAGTCCTTCACCCAAGCCTTTGTCGCCCACTATAATGATGGGATTGAGGTTATGAGCAATGGCGCGGTATTGTTTTTTTTCAGCGGTGCTAAGTGACATAAGATAAAATCCAACTCTTTTAATTGATCTAAGTTTAACGCCTCTTGAGGGTTCGCCCTAGGTTTATTTCGAGTAATCAGCGGTATTTGGCAGGAAGAAAAGTTTATGGCGCGTTCAAAGTCAAGTGGTCAGTGGTTAAAAGAACATTTTGATGACCCGTATGTGAAGCGATCACAAGAAGATGGTTATCGGTCGCGTGCGAGCTATAAACTTATCGAGTTGCATGAAAAAGATAAGCTCTTCAAGCCTGGCATGACCGTTGTGGATTTGGGTGCGGCGCCAGGCGGATGGACGCAGGTGGCAGCTCAGTATATCGGTGGGTCCGGTAAAGTTATCGCGAGTGATATTTTATTGATGGATCCATTGCCCGACGTGAGCTTTGTCCACGGAGATTTTACAGAGGATGAGGTCTTTGAAAAACTGTTGCGCGAAATTGATGGTAGGGTAGACCTTGTAATTTCGGATATGGCCCCCAATATGAGTGGTAATGCCGCGTCGGATATTCCAAGCGCAATGTACTTGGTTGAACTAGCGCTTGATATGGCCCAGCAAACCTTGAAACCTGGCGGTAATTTCGTTGCTAAAGTGTTTCAAGGCGAAGGTTTTGAAGATCTGATTTCTCAGATGAGGAGTATGTTTAATAAGGTGTACTCACGAAAACCGGACGCATCGCGCGCACGGTCTAGAGAAATTTATCAGATTGGGATCGGATTTAAAGGCTAGCCCAAGACAGATATTGTGCGGTGATAAATGGTATATTTATAAAACTGATTGTATATTCAGTCACAACGATACGCGCGTATTGATCCTATCAATCGCGCTACAACATTTTTGAGAGGGAAGCCCCTTGAACGATATGGTTAAAAATCTGGTACTTTGGTTAGTAATCGCTGCGGTTCTGTTAACGGTATTCAACAACTTTAGCACCGAGCAGAAAACGCAACCTATGGATTATTCGCAATTCATTGAGTTGGTCCAGAGCGGTCAAGTCAAAGAAGTGTTAATCGATGGCTTGAGCTTTGATATTCAAACCGCCGACGGTCGCCAATATTCCACCGTCCGTCCTATGGTTGAAGATCCGAAGCTTATGGACGAGCTAATCAACAACAAAGTGCGTGTTGTTGGTAAAGAGCCAGATAAACAAAGCATATGGACGCAATTGCTGGTCGCTTCCTTCCCTATCCTTGTCATTATCGCCGTTTTTATGTTTTTCATGCGTCAAATGCAAGGCGGGGGTGGCGGTAAGGGTCCGATGTCGTTCGGTAAGAGCAAAGCCCGATTAATGAGCGAAGACCAAATTAAGACAACGTTTGCTGACGTAGCTGGCGTAGATGAAGCAAAAGAGGACGTGAAAGAGCTCGTCGAATTCCTGCGAGATCCGAGTAAGTTCCAGAAACTGGGTGGTAAGATCCCGCGTGGCGTTTTGATGGTCGGGCAGCCGGGCACGGGCAAAACGTTGCTAGCCAAAGCCATTGCTGGTGAGGCCAAAGTTCCCTTTTTCTCAATTTCTGGCTCCGATTTTGTTGAGATGTTCGTCGGTGTCGGTGCGTCGCGTGTGCGAGACATGTTTGAACAGGCGAAAAAACAATCTCCTTGCATTATCTTTATCGACGAGATCGATGCGGTGGGCCGCCACCGTGGTGCTGGTCTAGGCGGTGGTCACGACGAGCGTGAGCAAACCCTTAACCAATTATTGGTCGAAATGGATGGGTTTGAAGGGAATGAGGGCGTCATTGTGATTGCTGCGACAAACCGCCCTGATGTTTTGGATCCCGCGCTATTGCGGCCGGGACGCTTCGATCGTCAAGTCGTTGTTGGGTTGCCGGATATTTTGGGTCGAGAGCAAATCTTAAAAGTGCACATGAAAAAAGTGCCGCTTGATGATGATGTAGAGCCTGCTTTAATTGCTCGTGGCACGCCAGGTTTTTCTGGCGCAGATTTAGCAAATCTCGTAAACGAAGCTTCATTGTTTGGTGCACGGTCCGACAAACGCGCTGTGTCAATGGTCGAGTTTGAGTTGGCAAAAGACAAAATTATGATGGGCGCGGAGCGCAAATCAATGGTGATGTCTGAGAAAGAAAAGTTGAACACTGCTTATCATGAGGCAGGGCATGCGATTGTGGGTCGGCTAATGCCTGAGCATGATCCAGTTTACAAAGTGAGTATCATTCCCCGAGGGCGGGCGCTGGGCGTAACGATGTTTCTGCCAGAAGAAGATCGCTATAGCATGAGTCGCCGCCATCTTATTAGCAACATTTGCTCGCTTTACGGTGGGCGTATAGCAGAAGAGATAACGTTGGGTGCTGAAGGCGTCACAACGGGTGCGTCTAATGATATTCAACGTGCGACAGAGATCGCGCGTAACATGGTCACGAAGTGGGGGTTGTCTGAAAAGTTGGGGCCGCTAATGTACGATGAGGCTCAGGAGGAGGTTTTCCTCGGGAAGTCTGCGGGCGGCGCGTCGTCACATGTATCTGCTTCAACGCGCAGCAGCATCGATGATGAGGTGCGTTCAATTATTAATGACTGTTACAAAACAGCTGAAAAAATTCTTGATGACAATCGCGATAAGTTAGATGCAATGGCTGATGCGCTCATGAAGTATGAAACCATCGATACGCTGCAAATAGACGATATTATGGAAGGTAAAACACCGCGACCACCGAAAGGATGGGGTGGCGATGGTGGTTCGGGTTCAGGCGGTTCGACAGTGAGAAGTGAATCGAAGGCAGATGCCAACGAGAAACCGGCCGCAGAATCTAAAACCTATGGGCAAAGCGGTGATAATCTTGGTGGTCCCGTCGGCGACGTATAGTTGGGCGGTTACAATGAAAGGCGCAGTGTTTACTGCGCCTTTTTTTATGTGTGTAAACTTAGAAGGACGATATTTAAATGATTTCCACCTTGCGGTGTGGCAAATATCAACTGGATCTGACAGCGCCCGTGGTGATGGGAGTCTTAAATGTTACGCCTGATTCCTTTTCCGACGGTGGTCAATTTAACCGCGTTGATAAGGCGCTAGCGCATGCGCGCCAGATGTTAATGGACGGTGCAAAGATTGTTGATGTCGGGGGAGAATCGACAAGGCCTGGCGCGGCGGCCGTGAGTTTGCAGGAAGAAATGGATCGTGTGTGTCCTGTGGTTGAAGCGCTGGTGGCAGAGCACAATGCCTTGGTTTCGGTTGATACGAGCAGTCCGAAATTAATGGCCGAGGCGGTTAGACTTGGCGCGGGCATCGTCAATGACGTTCGAGCATTTCAGAGAGAGGGAGCTATTGAGGCGGTCGCAGGCTCGGATGCAGCCTTATGTATGATGCATATGCAAGGACAGCCAGTTTTCATGCAGCAAGCACCATTATATGAAAATGTGATTGAAGAAGTGGGAGCTTTTTTTGAGATGCGGATTCGGGCGATGTGGCAGGCAGGGATTCCATCGTCGCGCTTAATTCTTGATCCAGGTTTTGGGTTTGGTAAGTCGCTTGGACACAATCTAACGATTCTCAGGCAGCTTGCGGATTTTTTGAAATTTAACGTGCCTGTGCTGGCAGGATTGTCACGAAAGTCTATGCTGGGTTTAATCCTCGATAAACCAGTAGAGGAAAGGTTGATCGGGAGCGTGAGTGCCGCGTTATTAGCGGCGCAGAATGGCGCAAAAATTTTACGAGTGCATGACGTTGCAGAAACAATGGATGCGCTTAAAGTTTGGCAGGCGGTGTTAGATCGATGAGTTCGCGTCGTTTTTTGAGTAGATCTGAGGATGGGTAGATAAGCATGAGCAATAGGAAGTACTTTGGCACTGATGGGATACGCGGTCGCTTAGGTCAGGGCGCAATTACACCCGAGTTTATGCTCAAGCTTGGATGGGCTTGTGGACAAGTCTTTAAAAAAGAGGGATCGCGTAATCGCGTGATCATCGGAAAGGATACGCGTATTTCTGGTTACCTTTTTGAATCAGCGCTAGAGGCAGGACTATCTGCGGCTGGTGTTGATATTCGCTTGTTAGGCCCAATGCCTACGCCTGCAATTGCCTACTTAACCCGCACTTATCGTGCTAATGCTGGAATTGTAATTAGTGCATCGCATAATCCTTATCAAGATAATGGCATTAAGTTCTTTTCGCCTGAGGGTATGAAGCTAGACGATGACGTTGAGCTGGAAATTGAAGATTGGCTTGATAAAGACTTAGAAGTGGTTTCGCCGGACAGTTTAGGTAAAGCCAAGCGGATTGATGATGCGGTCGGACGTTACGTTGAGTTTTGCAAGAGTACGATCCCTTCACAAATGAGTCTTGAAGGTATCAAGATTGTATTGGATTGCGCGCACGGGGCAACGTATCAAGTAGCGCCATACGTTTTCAAGGAATTAGGCGCGGAGATTGTCTCTATTGGTGTCTCCCCAGATGGTCTGAATATCAATCGTGGCTTTGGTTCAACCGAGCCTCAGGCGCTCGTGGATAAGGTTCTCATTGAGGAGGCGGATCTTGGTATTGCTTTTGACGGTGATGGCGACCGAGTTACCATGGTAGACGCGAGCGGTCGCTTAATTGATGGCGACGAAATGCTTTATATCATTGCTAAAGATAGGCACCAGAATCAACGATTAGAAGGCGGTGTGGTCGGTACGTTGATGACAAATTTTGGTGTTGAGCTCGCACTGAAAAATAGAAATATTCCTTTCGAGCGCGCGAATGTAGGTGATCGTTATGTGATGGAATTGTTGAAAAAACGCAACTGGCAGTTGGGTGGCGAGGGTTCCGGGCACATTGTATGTTTTGATAAGTCATCGACAGGGGACGGAATTATTTCTGCCTTGCAAGTGTTGAGTGCCACATGGCGCCAACAAAAGAGTCTATCTGAGCTTTTGGAAGACTTAGACAAGCTACCACAAGTATTAAAAAATGTTCGAATTGCCGAGCGTTGTGCGCCGATGGAGAACCCTGTCGTCGCGGAGGCGGTAGCGAGACAAGAAGCTAGGTTTGCGGGGCAAGGCAGAGTTTTATTGCGCGCTTCTGGTACCGAGCCACTGATCCGTGTGATGGCAGAAGGGACTGATTCTGCGCTGGTGAATGAAGTGGTAGATGAGCTTGTTCACTGCGTCGAATTAGAGCTTGCTTAGCCTGAGATAAAAGCAAGGCTTTTTGTCTTGTAACTATGTGCCTTCTCAGTTAGTATTTGCGCCCTTCTGAGGCTAAGGGCAAGACGATGCGTCGTAAATTAGTGGCTGGGAACTGGAAAATGAATGGTGACTCGGCTTTCGTGTCAGCGTTTAGTTCGGCGATAGCTCCTAATATCCAAGCTTTGCCCGAAGGTATTGATGTTTTAATTGCGGCACCCACTATTTTATTGCCTCAATTGTGCCAAGAATTCGCATTAACCCGCGTTTTGGTTGCTGCGCAAAATGTTAGTAGCTATGCTTCAGGCGCATACACGGGCGAAACATCTGCAGAAATGCTCAGCAAAGCGGGTTGTGATGCATGTTTGGTGGGCCACTCGGAGCGGAGAGCGTTATTTGGCGATACCGACGAGGTGATGTTGTCGAAAGTAAGGCGCTTACTTGAAGTGGAAATTCAGCCAATATTTTGCATTGGCGAAACGCTTGAACAGCGAGACTTGGGGCAAGCGTCGAATGTGGTCACGAGTCAGCTAGCTTTACTGTTAGACAACTTAAGTAGTGAAGCGCTAGGAAAGATTGCGGTTGCTTATGAGCCTGTTTGGGCGATTGGCACAGGACGCACAGCGAGTCCTGAGCAAGCACAGGCGATGCACGAACGTATTCGTGATCATGTGCGTCAAAAAGATGCTGAACTGGCAGAGAAAATGGTGCTACTTTACGGTGGTAGTGTTAATGCCGATAATTCTTCTGAGTTGTTTGCGCAGCCAGATATAGATGGGGGCCTCGTAGGTGGGGCGTCATTACAAGCAGATAATTTTGCTCAGATCTGTAAATCGATAGAGTGTCGATAGGTTTAAGTTATGGAATTTTTGGAAACATCAGTCGTCGTCGTTCATGTACTAGTATGTCTGGCGTTAGTAGTTCTGGTTTTGTTGCAGCAAGGCAAAGGTGCTGAAGCGGGTGCATCATTCGGGGGCGGGGCGTCACAAACCGTTTTTGGTAGTCAGGGTAGTGGTAGCTTCTTGACGCAATCAACCAAGTGGCTGGCCGTTATTTTTTTTGCGACAAGTATGTCTTTAGCATACATTGCGAAAGAACAGGCAGATTTGAGTGCGGTGGCGGCTACCTCTCTTGCGCCGCTACTGAGTGAGGACGGTGTGCCGGCGGTTGTTGATGATGCAGTGTTAGAGCTTGAATCAACAAACGCTGCTGATGAAGCGCCTGAACTAGAATAACTGTTTCGATTAGCTTCGGTCAGTGAAGAAGCTAATCACCAATGCCGAAGTGGTGGAATTGGTAGACACGCCATCTTGAGGGGGTGGTGAGCTAATGCTTGTGCCGGTTCGAGTCCGGCCTTCGGCACCATTTTTAAGGCCCGCATATTTTGCGGGTTTTCGCTTCCTTGGCTTAGAGTTGACCAAGCAAGGACGCGTGCCTATAATGCCGCGTGAAACAGGAGCGACTCTGCCGATACATTGCAGAGAGTGAGTGCCTTAATACTGTTAAGCATTCGCCGTTTGGGCTCTCCTTGCAGCAGTTTTGTAAAGAGCCCCTCTCGCAGGGGCTTTTTTATACTGATGGGCTTTTAGGCCCATTTTTTGTTTCTGAAACAGCCATCAATGAGGCTTTGCCGCCTTGGAGAGAAATTTGTCAGCGAAGAAAAAACGCTTAGAAGAAATCATTTATCCAGTCGTTGAGGGTTTGGGTTACGAATGCTGGGCGCTTGATTTTTTATCGCAAGGGAAGCATTCGGTTCTGCGTATTTATATCGAAAGTCTTGCTGCTGACGATATAGCGAAAGTGTCTGAATCGAACTCAGACGATGTGAGTTCAGCTGAACGTGAAAGCGGGATAGAGTTGGCGGACTGTGAAAAAGTAAGTCGTCAGTTGAGTGCTGTTTTAGATGTTGAAGATCCAATTGTAGGTGATTACACCTTAGAGGTATCGTCGCCGGGGATGGATAGAGGGTTGTATGAGCTGACTCATTATGAGCGGTTTAAGGGCCACCAAGTAGAGATGAAGTTACGTATGCCTTTCGAGGGTCGGCGTAAGTTTAGTGGCCTTTTAAAGGGGACTGAAGGGAATGATGTCATTCTCCAAGTGGAACAAGAGGAATATCTTTTTCCATTTGAGGGAATCGAGAAAACGAACATCGTACCGCAATTTGATTGATTTATAGTTATTGGAGCAAATGACGCGATGAACAAAGAAATATTGCTAGTTGTCGAAGCGGTTTCAAATGAGAAAGGCGTTAATAAAGACGTAATCTTTGAAGCTATCGAGTTAGCATTGGCAACCGCAACTAAAAAGCGTTATGAAGATGAGGAAGAAGCAGACATCTTAGTAAAGATTGACCGTAAGTCCGGCGAGTATGAGACATTTCGTCGCTGGTTAGTTGTTGATAACGACGCGGTACCGGGGCTTGGTACTGAATTAACAATGGAAGAAGCGGAAGAGATAGACACCAAGCTTCAGCCGGGTGATACACACGTAGAAGAAATTGAATCAATTGCCTTTGGTCGCATTGGTGCGCAGGCCGCTAAGCAAATAATTGTTCAAAAAGTGCGTGAGGCAGAGCGCGAAATGATCGTAGACGGCTATCGAGATCGTCTCGGTGAGCTTGTCTCGGGTACGGTTAAGAAAGTGACGCGAGATAATGTCATTGTGGATCTTGGCAATAATGCCGAAGCGCTGCTGCCTCGCGAAAATTTAGTCGGGCGTGAGGTCTTCCGCATGGGTGACCGAGTCAGAGCATTACTGGAAGAAATTAGGCAAGAAGTGCGCGGTCCGCAGCTCATTCTAAGTCGTTCTGCGTCGGCCATGCTGGTAGAACTTTTTCGTATTGAAGTGCCTGAGATATCAGAAGAAGTAATCGAGATCCGTGGTGCGGCACGTGACCCTGGCTCTCGGGCAAAAATCGCGGTGAAAACAAATGATAAGCGCATTGACCCTGTCGGGGCATGCGTTGGTATGCGTGGTGCGCGAGTGCAAGCGGTATCAGGTGAGCTTGGGAACGAGCGTATTGACATAGTTTTGTGGGATGACAACCCCGCACAGTTAGTTGTGAATGCAATGGCTCCAGCGGAAGTGGCGTCTATTGTTGTAGATGAAGATACGCATTCGATGGATGTCGCGGTCGCCGAAGACAATCTTGCGATGGCGATCGGTCGAGCGGGTCAAAATGTTCGCCTTGCAGCTGAGTTGTCAGGCTGGGAATTGAATGTGATGACCGAAGATGAGGCGGGTAAGCAGCAGGAGCAAGAAGTCGGTGCTTACGTAGATCTTTTCGTTAAAAAACTAGATGTGGATGAAGACTTGGCAACGGAACTGGTGAACGAAGGTTTTACAACGTTAGAAGAAGTTGCTTACGTGCCCCTTGATGAAATGTTAGCGATTGACGCTTTTGACGAGGACATTGTGGAAGAGTTAAGACGTCGAGCGAAAGATGCGTTATTGAATCAAGCGCTTGCCAGTGAAGAGCAGCTTGAAGGTAAGGAGCCTCAGGAAGATTTACTAAATATGGATGGCATGGAGAAGCATCTCGCGTTGGTATTAGCGAGCAAAGGTGTTGTCAGTATGGAAGATCTGGCAGAGCAGTCTGTTGATGACCTGATGGGCATCGAAGGCTTAACCGAAGAACGCGCTGGTGAGTTAATTATGACTGCTCGCGCACCATGGTTTGAAGATCAGGAATAATAGACGCTGAGTCAGGAGAATTAATACATGTCAGAAGTAACTGTGAAACAACTGGCTGAAGATGTCGGCGCACCTATTGAACGTCTGTTAAAGCAGATAGTTGATGCCGGTCTCGATAGCCGTGATGCGAATGCCACTGTGACCGATAATGAAAAGCAGACGTTGCTTGATTTTTTGAAACGCAGCCATGGTGAAGAGGGTTCCGAACCAAATCGTATTACGTTGAAACGTAAAACAACGTCGACGTTGAAAATGGCTGCAGGACAGGGCAAGACGAAAACAGTAAATGTTGAAGTGCGCAAGAAGCGCACTTATGTCAAGCGTCCAGATGTGAACATAGAGCTTGAGAAGCAGAAGCAAGAGCAAGAAGTGCTAGCAGCCAAGCAAGATGCCGAAGATCAATCGCGGAAAGCGGCGATGGAAACTAAGCGCGATGAGGAAGCCAAAGCGAAAGCCGAGGCGGAATTGAAAAAAACCGCTGAAGCGGAAGCTAAAGCGAAACAGGACTTGCAAGCAAAAGCTAACGCGCAAGCCGCTGCGCCTGCACAAGAAGACGACGCTAAGCAAGGTAAAAAACGCACTAAGAAAAAGGGTGAGGGAGCAGGCTTTGACGAAGACAAGCCAAAGTCAAAGCATACGAAGTCTGCAGGGCATCGTGGGCCTCGTCAGCGCGGAGACGATTTATCGACAGCGAATGTTGTTGAAATCTTGGAAGAAGAAGCGAAGATTAACGCCGTTGAAGACCAGCCTCGTAAACTCAAAGCGAAGAAGAAACGAAAAACGCATGCGTTTGAGAAGCCAAGTGCGCCGGTTATTCGAGAAGTGTCTCTTGGTGAGACGATAGCCGTGAGCGAATTGGCAGATAAGATGTCCGTTAAATCAGCGCAAGTTATCAAAGCGCTGATGGGAATGGGTGTGATGGCTACGCAAAATCAATCAATTGATCAAGAAACAGCGGTCCTTGTGGTTGAAGAGCTGGGTCACAAAGTCAAATTGTTCCAGGAAGATGCCGTTGAGACAGACGTGATTGAAAGTATAAATTATGAGGGTGATGAGCAGCCTCGAGCGCCTGTCGTCAGTGTAATGGGCCATGTAGATCACGGTAAAACATCACTTTTGGATTATATTCGTCGCGCTAAGGTTGCTGCAGGTGAGTCTGGTGGTATTACCCAGCACATTGGTGCATATCATGTCGAGACGGGCCATGGCATGATTTCCTTCTTAGATACGCCAGGGCACGCAGCATTTACTGCGATGCGAGCGCGTGGCGCACAAAGCACCGATATTGTTATTCTTGTGGTGGCTGCAGATGATGGCGTCATGCCACAGACCGAGGAAGCAGTTCAGCATGCGCGTTCAGCGGGCGTGCCAATTGTTGTTGCAGTAAACAAGATGGATAAAGAAGAAGCAGATCCAGATCGCGTTAAAAATGAATTGGCGGCCAAGGACGTTATCCCAGAAGATTGGGGTGGTGATGTTCAATTTGTACCGGTATCGGCGCACTCAGGTGAAGGCATTGATGCCCTACTTGATGCGGTGTTATTGCAGTCGGAGCTATTAGAACTGACAGCGGCTCCGAATGTTCCTGCGAAAGGGGTTGTGGTTGAATCTAGTTTAGATAAAGGTCGCGGTGCAGTCGCAACGGTTTTGGTACAAAATGGTACCTTAAAACGTGGCGATATCGTTATTGCAGGCACTTTTTACGGTCGGGTTCGCGCAATGATGGACGAGGCTGGCGGTCAAACAAATGAGGCGGGTCCGTCTATACCGGTTGAAATTTTAGGATTAAACGGTACACCTGACGCGGGTGACGAGTTTGTTGTGGTGGCAGATGAGCGCAAGGCCCGAGAAGTTTCCGAGTTTCGTGCTGATAAGGCGCGTAAAGATCGCCTTTCACGTCAACAGGCGGCGAAGCTTGAGAACATGTTTAGTAATATGGGCTCGGATGAAACCAAACTGCTCAATATTGTATTAAAGACAGATGTGCGTGGTTCATTAGAAGCATTGACTGCTGCGTTGCATGAGATTGGTAACGATGAAGTTCAGGTGAAGATTGTGTCCAGCGGTGTAGGTGGTATTACAGGAACAGACGCCAGCTTGGCATTGGCTACCAATGCGGTCATTATCGGCTTCAATGTGCGGGCAGATGCGACTGCACGCAAGATTATCGAAGATGAGGGATTGGATCTGCGCTATTACAGCGTTATTTATGAAATTATCGATCACGTTAAGCAAGCGCTCACCGGAATGTTGGCGCCCGAATTTAGAGAAGATATTGTGGGTGTTGCCGAAGTACGTGATACCTTTAAGTCTCCAAAATTTGGTCAGGTGGCTGGCTGTATGGTTCTCGAAGGCACGATTTATCGCAATAAAAAGATCAGAGTATTGCGTGATGATATTGTTATTTTTGAAGGCGAACTTGAATCGTTGCGTCGTTTTAAAGACGATGTAAACGACGTACGTTCAGGGACTGAATGTGGCATTGGTGTGAAGAACTATGACGTTAAAGTTGGTGACAAGATCGAAGTATTCGATAAAGTTTCCGTTGAACGTACTTTGGC
>CAJWAD010000034.1 GCA_913020245.1 uncultured Oleiphilus sp. | reverse complement strand
GAGTGCGGCCCCTATGATGAACTTCTTTGCATGATGGGACGATTTCGCACGAATAGAGGGGTCTACCCGAAGCTGCATCGTATTTGGGTATCATCGCAAGAAAGTATTGTGAGCGGCCGCTACAATTGGGCTAACCCAAAAGAGCTGGCGCACTTTGACATGCACGAAACTGAACAAGGACTAGAGGCCTTGGTCACCAGTGATTTAGGTAAGGTTACATTGCAGTATCACACGCGACGGTTTAGCTTAAAATTCCCCATCACTACCGCTTTAGCGACCAAGAATATGCGTCTTATTGTGAATAAGACCCTTGCTGAACAGAACAGAACAGAGCCGCTTTGCTATTCAGAGCCTAAGGCAAACGGATGGTGTAAACCGGCCAAACTGCATCAGTTCAACGCTGAGCGTGGTATGCTCCCAGACTTGTCCTCCCAAAAAAATCTGCTCAATTTGCATGCGTATTCATTTAATTTAGCCTTTCCAGAAGCTGAATTTGGCTTTTAAGTAAAGCTTTACTGATGGCGGGTCTACTTTTTATGTTTTTTCGATGTGCTGCAAGTACTAATTATTTGCGCTTATTTGAGGGAGCGATGACTTAAATTCACCAGAGACTGCGGATATCCGGCTTACCTATAAAAAGAACAAGATTAGCCGAGGTGGAGATATAAATATATTAATCGGAACGAAGGCGAGGTTGGTAAAGGGCGGGAAGCCCACCCTTTACGTTATGTTATTGCTTAGCTGTTAACTCTTCTACGAAGCGAGCTCAAACAAAATAACGAAATAGCTAGCAAACCTAGCGTTCCTGGCTCTGATACATTGACAAAACCGCCGATTAAACCAGCAGTTTGGTCAGTATTTTCGCCTGTTACTAATTCAGGAATTATGGTACCGCCACCGCTCGGTAGGAAACCAACGATATCAAGATAGCGATCAGCGCCAAGTAAGAAAACAATCTGCTCAGATGCATCTGGTACCGAAACGACGTCCGGGCAGACATTACCTGCTAGGAAGGGAGTACATGGCTCCCGGTTAAGCGTTTCATCGTGAAGGAAACCGTATGTAAACGTCTCATTTGCGAGCGTATCCAATCCGTCGTCGGTTGTTATAAGCACATTTACAACAAAGTCCGCAGTGAATGAGCCAGCTGACGTGATGGGTCTGTTCGTATGCGTGAAACTACCGAAATTAAACGATGGGTTATTAATATCTACGAGAAAATTGGTTAAACCATTGTATTCCCAAGAACTTTGTTCATTGCTACCTGCAGTGGTGCCATTACCCCAACTGACCAAATTGGTATTGTCACCTTGAACGTTTCCGATTAAAGCCCCAGTGCCAACGAGGTTGGTGAATACACCATTAGTTGTGATTAATACTGCATGCGACACTGAGCTTAGCCCAATCGTCATCAGTATCGCCGCTAGGCCTTTTGTAAATAAATTTCGCGTGTTCATTGTCCTACTCCATTTCCGTTTGACTATTATTTGATTCCCAAGCAATCACTGCTTACTCCTGATAAAGCATAAATTATTCCTAACTATTTAATTTACATATATAACAGTGGGATAACGTTTTTAAAAAAATGCGTTTTCATATTTTATGTAAAATTTTTTGACATATATTTACATACACTTACATAACTATCACGGAAAGTATTCACGAGTCACCCGCAGAGGAGTTTTCATGGGAGGCAGTTGTTCAAACTAGATAATAAATAGAATGTTAAATAACCTGACAAGGACATCACAAGCACTACAAACGCTCAAAACGGCCTATAAATGGTACCGCTTTTCCTTATAGGTATCTGCTTTAAGTTAGTTTCTACTTTTGGAGGAGGCAGTGCAGACCGTTTCATTACAGCCTGAATGCCTCTTACCGAATAACGCGCACATATTGATTATGTTTAGCAGTTGAAGTGGACTCGCGTCATTTTGATCTGAACAATCTGATTACAAAACATTACAGATAATTTACGAAGCTCAGTCTATACTAAAAGCCCCAATTGGAAAGGAAGGGTGTAGGTTATGGATAACTGGACGCAGGTAAACGGGAATTTGATTCAACACGAAAGTGGATTTCGTATTTTTTTAACAGCGGGCACGTGGCGATCACCACAACATATTGAACCGCTTAATGCTAACAATGAATCTGCCTTGTACGCCGCGAAACTGCTCGGCGAAGGCTTAGTTTTTGCGCGGGATATGTCTAGAAATAGCCTATTGCGCCAAAAAATTGGCCGTAATAAGGCGCACCAGGTTAGCCTCGCCTTGCACACGACGGCGGCCGAAGGTTAATAATCTGTAGAGTCAAATCACACCCGCAGTAAGGCGTGCATCCGCTCTACAAGCATTTACACGCCCCTAACGCGGGCTTGAACGGTCTAAAGCACTCACGCGAACACGTTCCGTTTCATTAAATAGCCTTTCTCGCATATGGATAAGTTCGGCTTGTTGGGTTTCGGCAGACAAACCATCATTTGCCAACACCGCATCGCGTTGCAGAGAATAAGATTGATACCGTATGTTCCACTCTGAGCGCGCTTGATCGAGCTCGGATAAACGCGCAGCAGCCGGCTTACCGACGATTTCGGCGCGCGCTTGATAACGTTGATCCGCATCAATGGTGTCAATTCTGTCTAGTGCACTGCGTACTTCTTGCACTGGATTCGCATCGCGCCTGCTACTTATAAACGCTTCTGGCATTCCGGCATCGAGCTGCATCTGTGCTTGCTCTTTTTGTTCTTGTGTTAGTGCTGAGTCGGTGTTTATTTGAAGTTTTTCAAGCATATAGTGGTCATATTGCTCGCGCTCTTGGTAGAACGCTTCATGTACGTCAGAGGATAAGTGTTGTGCTCTTAGTTCCTCTACAGCATCCATTCGCTCGGCAACCAGATTTAAATAATCGGCACTAAATTGCTTGCCTGCTTCAGGGTCGGTAAATGCGCCTATTTTCTCCGAAAATGCGACTTCTAAATCGAGCAGATCAGACTTATAGGCAACATATTCGTCCAAAATGGCTTTGGCTTGTGTACGAGCTGGTTCTTCGAGTTTGAAGTCGATAAATTCGTTAATTCTGCCTAGCACCACCTGTAAGTCCTCTTCTTCAATGGCGGAGAAAAAGAAATCGAAGATGTCTTTAATGTCGGAGGAAACTCGAATATTTCCAGCCTCATCAATTGCCAAATCTCTATCGAAATAGATTCCTCGTAACGAATCAACTAATTGTCCATATTTGGATTTAAACGCTAACTGTTGATTTGTCTCCCCATCGTCGCGATCAGCATCGGGCAATGTGGAATCAATTGAGCTGTTTTTCTTGGTTGCCAACGGCACATTATTTAACTGGTTTTGTAGCGGGTTTTCGGAGAGAAAATAAGCTAGCAAAGCCGCCACAGTAAGGCCAAATATGAGGAAAAAACGATTTTTAAATAGGATCATAATTCACATTAAGTAATTACAATAAGATATTGTTTTTATTATAACTAATACGTCTTATATAGTGTGGTTTAAACTATTGAATTGGTAAAAAGGGTACAACGAATTTTGCGTTGTACCCTTTATGTTTTACAACCCTGCGCGTTTAAGTCTCTGAGCATGGTTTTCAAACAAGACGACCGGATCTACTTCAAAGAGGTTTGAAAGGCCGAACAGTAAATTTACGCCATCGAGATGGTTAAGGTTGTAGTCAGTAGAAATGACGTCGCCCCAATTTTGTTGGCATTGGCCAACTAAACCATCATTTTCTTGACCAAACATTGTCGCGCCAGTAAACGCCAAGAATGGATCTGAAATATCAAGAATATTAGTAAGAATCCAGTCACCACCCCATGAATAGTATCGGATACCATTCACGACGCTGGCCCCTTCACCGCATGTAGACGTGGGTCTACCTGCTGGAAACAAATCGTTGAATGCGTCGGCACCTGGCGTAGTTAAAAATGTTACCGCGCCTAACGCGTCTTGCGTATATTCAGGATTACCAGATAAGGCATCAATTACATTGCCTAGCAAATTGAGCGTACCCTCAATCAACATTTCAGTACCGCCACCAACAGGCACAATTCCGCGTGCTGCATCTGCAAAACCGGAGCCACTGTTAGCGCCGTTTACTGAAGTCACTGATGCAACGAGATCTGGGCGTACACCGGCTACATAACGGCTAGTTGGTGAGCCTAAACTGTGACCAATCAAGTTGAACTTTTGCGCACCAGTTATCGCACGTAATTCTTCGAGATACGCTAATAACTGTTCGCCGCGCACGTAGCCATCTTCCCACGAGGTCACGTTAGGGATATAAACTTTACCGCCACGCTCCTCGAGCTCACCTTTAATGCCGTAGAAATAATCGATACCTAAAATACTATCAAAGCCGGATAGCCCATGAACGAGCACAATAGGATGTTGCGTCTTATATGCTTTACAATCTTGCCACCACCAACAATATGCATTGGCTGCCGCACTTTGTACGAATAACCCTACAAACATCGTAGAGAAGAAAAGCTTCTTTAAATTACTAACTTGCATCACCGTTTACCTTTTATTTTTATTTAGAAACTGATGTACAACATCCGATACAACATGAATGACAGCTTGCACGAGAAGCGCAATAGTCTAACGGTTTAGGGGTAAATTGGACATGGCGTGACTTCTCAGTTTTGAGAAGCAGTTTACATTATTTTATAATTCGAACAGGCGGTTGAGGGTCGTAAGATTCGTTAAATAGACTTAAATTTGGCCAAACCAAGGAATAAAAAGCTGCGCTACATGGCCAATATATCGCTGACCGGTAACGTGCGTTGGGTAAGGTAAGGTAAGATAAGGAAATCGTACATTTGTGACGTTTAATAACGCATAAAACTAGTCGAGGGCGTCACTAGTTTTATGCGCACATGAGGTTTATCCGCGAATGCCTAAGGTTTTGTCTATCTTTTGGCGTACGTCTCGATATCGATCGGCATCATCAATCAGCTTATCGAGGTCTGACTCAATAAACATTTCGTTGAACACCTCGATACTTTCTTGCTTCTTCGACAGTTTTGGAAACATTTGCTGTACCACACGAAGCATCACCTCTGGCGATACCGACGCGCCCGGTGAGGCGCCGAGTAAGGTGCCATAACTTTGGTCTTCAGAAACAATAATTTCTGTTCCCATCTGTAAGTCACCATCTTTGATAATTTGTACGCGCTGGCCGGCTTGTACTATTTCCCACTCAAACTTTTTGCTCAAGCCTGGCGCAAACTCGTCCAGCGTCGCAAGCATCGCACTTTCGCCTTTAAACGTCTCTTTAAACAGGTAAGACACTAAGGGAAAGTGCTCTTTTGCCACGTTAAGCAAGTTGGGAATGTCATGTAAATGGATCATTCTCAAAAATTCTAATAAGCCACGACCTTTTTCAAGTATTGGTGAAAATGTCGCGAAGGGCCCGAACAGTAAGTAGTGTTTTCCATCTGCCGCGCGCAAGTCTAAGTGAGGCACTGACATCGGCGGTGCACCCACAGCCGCTTTACCATAAGTTTTGGCGTTATAACGTTTAGCCGTTTCTTCATCAATTTTTGCCAATAAAAAGCGGCCACCCACAGGAAAGCCCGAAAACCGCTTACCCACTGGAAGATGACTTGCTTTCAAGATAGGGAAGGCACCGCCCCCTGCCCCGACAAACAGTTTATCTGCGCGAAACTGAACCGGTTCTTGACCTTGAAGACACTCTACTAACCAACTGCCAGACGGACTCTTGTGCACACGTTTTACGTGCGTACTATATTCAATGCGAACGCCCTGCTCTTTGACCATGTGCTCGGCTATTTGTTGCGTAACACTTTCATAGTTGACGTCGGTACCATGATCAACGAGGGTAGCCGCCATTTTTTGATCACGTGATCGCCCCTCCATGGTAAGTGGGATCCACTCTTTTATTTGATCAAAGTCTTCAGACAATTGCATGTCATCAAAAAAGTGATGCGATGTCATTTCCTTGTGTCTTAAATGCAGCAGGTTGATACTTTGCTCGTTTACAAGGGTGCAGTGTTTCGTAGGATGAATAAACGTTGCCGGATCATCAATTATTTTTTGGTTAACCAAGTACGCCCAATACTGTTTTGCCACATTAAACTGCGCGTGAATTGTGAGTGCTTTCTCAACGCTAATTACCTCCTCATCAACAGGGGTGTAATTGAGTTCACAATTCGCTTCATGTCCGGTGCCTGCATTATTGAAGACACTCGAGTTACTGCCAGCTGCCTGATCAAGGCGTTCAATAATCGTAATATTAAGATTTGGATCCATGGTTTTGGCAATGTTGGCGAATGTGACGCCCATAATGCCAGCTCCAATGATGACAACATCCATTGGCTAATTCCTATACTGAAAGTTCTATTTGAGACTTTTGATCTCACTGTGCACTGCGCTTATATAGCGGCGGCAGTTTACCACTAATCACTATTTAGGTGATGTCTTTCGACTATAAGTCTCATGTACATCGCCTAACAACTAAGCGCTTTTTTTAAATCATGTAACGCGAGGACGCGCATGTAATGGCTGCACTTATCACCGAACAATTTTTTGTTGTGTGAAACGAACAAACGCAACTAAAGTCGGACGAATTTAAATACGTGGTGAGCTCGGTTTCAGATTCGCAACACGTGGTTTTACAGATGGTTCAAAGACATGATCTGGTCTTTAATCAGCCACTATTTAATCTACGGCGTGCGCGTGAATAAAATGCGTTAATTACTTAGCTGGATAAAACCTTACAGTATCGAGGTGCCAGGTCGAATCACTATCTACCCCCCGGATAATTTCCGAGTCAATTTTGAGAATTTCAGAATAATGACCTTTTATCATGCTGGATAGTTGAAGGTGGTGCTTATCACCATCGGCATCATGCGCCGTTATGGCGATCAACAGTTCACCGGGCCCGCTATTAGATTTTAACCGGCCACTGTAGCGCAATAAACTGTACCCATTATCGGTGGTTAAACTACCTTGTATGCATACCGCTTCATCGGGTGTACACCACGTTTTACCGTTTGCTAAGATGCGGCTAAACGCATCGGTTGTAACGAAAAGAATGACGGCTATGCACAGCGTTTTTCTAATGACGTTAATAGCTTTGGACATTGTTAAACCCACCGTCTTACACGCGAGCAGTAGGCTTGATAACTCGATCCAAACTTCTTGGTTAATGCCGCTTCTTCGGGTTTGATTTGAAAAACGTTGATATATAGGCAGAAAATGATCAACCAGATTAGCTGAAAAAAATTGCCTAACCAAAATGTAAACGCAACCAATAAGCAAGCCATCCCCAAATACATTGGATTACGGCTGAGACGGAAAATACCAGTCGTCACAAGTGTTGTGGCTCGTTCTGGGTTTAATGGGCTTACGGTTGTACGCACGCGCACAAAACTAATAAGCGATGGCAGCAACAAGCCAAAACCCAAAACAATAAACCCAATGCTTACTATGCCCCGTAGATTGGGGCCATGACTGGCAGGTAGGAAAGCATTAGATAGATAAACACCACCAACGCAAATAAGTGTAACGAGAGGCGGCGGAATCTTTTTTTGCAGCATATTCGGCTCGTAAGCTGGGTTTAGGTAGTAAAATACGCCTTTTGGACGATTATTTTAAGCCCATTGTTTACTAAACTGTGTTCATGAGATGGCGCTTAGACAAGCAACAGGCCGCTTCTTCAAGCCCCTTTTCATTAGTCATTCTATTTAGCACCGCGTTTATCGCGGTGTTTTTTTTTGCCAAATTATTTATCAGCAAACCGGAAATACATTAACTTCTTGTAATTACGCCTTTTGAACGATTTTTTTAAGCCCCCTACGCCTCTAAACTGGCTTTATTGAAAACGAATTTGGAAGTTCAGGCCAGTTCAGGTTTTCTCCGATTTCCGAAGCTATTAATTAGCTTACCCTATGCGGTATCAAACAATGTTCGGCTGTTTGATATCGCTTTTTTTTACATTTTTTTCACGCTATTTCAAAAAAAGGAGGCAACTGCCTCCTTTCTTAACCAAGCTAGTCGCTACCAATGCGTTACCAGCCAGTGACCTCTTTGAGCGCATCACCAATTTGCGCCAAAGAACGCACGGTTTTCACACCGGCGTCTTCTAATGCCGCAAATTTTTCATCCGCCGTTCCCTTCCCGCCAGAGATAATCGCGCCAGCATGCCCCATACGTTTACCTTTGGGCGCGGTGACGCCAGCAATATAGGAAACGACTGGCTTATTCACGTTCGCTTTAATATAGGCTGCCGCTTCTTCTTCCGCTGTGCCACCAATTTCACCAATCATCACGATTGCTTCGGTACCAGGATCATTTTCAAACATTTCTAAAACGTCAATGAAATTTGTTCCAGGAATTGGGTCACCACCGATGCCAACGCACGTTGACTGGCCAAAACCATAATCGGTGGTTTGTTTTACCGCCTCATACGTCAGGGTACCAGAACGCGAGACAATACCCACTTTACCAGGCAAGTGGATGTGGCCCGGCATAATGCCAATTTTGCACTCACCCGGTGTAATAACACCCGGACAATTTGGCCCTATAATACGCACGCCAGCTTGATCAGCTTTTTCTTTACACTCAAGCATATCAAGCACAGGAATATGCTCTGTGATACACACGATAAGCTCAATACCAGCGCTAATGGCTTCTAAAATAGAATCCTTACAAAATGGTGCAGGCACATAGATAACCGAGGCCGTGGCGCCAGTCGTTTCAACCGCTTCCGAAACCGAATTAAAAACGGGTAGACCTAAGTGCTCACTACCCCCCTTGCCCGGTGTCACACCGCCAACCATTTGCGTTCCGTACGCAATGGCTTGTTCAGAATGGAACGTACCTTGGCCACCCGTGAAGCCCTGACAAATTACTTTCGTATCTTTATTGATTAGTACAGACATTAATAATTACTCCGCTGCTTTAACTGCTTTTTCAGCAGCGTCTGTTAGGCTTTCAGCCGCAATGACGTCTACGTCAGATTCTTCTAACACTTTTTTACCAAGTTCCGCATTAGTGCCCTCTAAACGCACAATAACGGGCACTTCAACACCCACTTCTTTAACCGCTTCAATAATGCCCTCTGCGATCAGATCGCAACGTACAATACCACCGAAGATGTTAACCAACACGGCCTTTACTTTGTCATCAGACAAAATCAGTTTAAAAGCATGCGCTACACGCTCTTTGGTTGCACCGCCGCCTACATCTAGAAAATTAGCGGGAAAGCCACCGTGTAAAGCAACAATATCCATTGTCCCCATTGCCAAGCCAGCACCGTTAACCATACAACCAATATTGCCATCTAATGCGACATAGTTGAGATCCCATTCAGCAGCTTCCGCTTCACGCGCGTCTTCTTGGGATGGATCGTTCATTGCGGCGACCGCTTTTTGGCGATAGAGCGCGTTCCCGTCAACCCCCAATTTAGCGTCAAGACAATGCAAATTGCCGTCGTCTTTAATCACCAAGGGATTAATTTCAATCAAGGCTAAGTCTTTATCGATGAACAACTGCGCCAAGCCCATAAAAATCTTCGTAAACTGCTTAATCTGATCGCCTTTAAGGCCTAACTTGAAGGCCAGTTCGCGGCCTTGGTAAGGCATCGGACCGGTCATCGGATCAAGTGTTGCTTTCAAGATTTTTTCTGGTGTTTGTTCGGCAACAGTTTCAATTTCAACGCCACCCTCTGTGGATGCCATAAACACAACGCGACGGGTTGCACGATCTACTACCGCCCCTAAATAAAGCTCATCCGCGATATCTGTGCAATCTTCAACTAAGATTTTACTGACCGGTTGGCCGTTTTCATCTGTCTGGTAAGTCACAAGATTCTTACCGAGCCATTGCTCAGCAAATGCTTTGATTTCTTCTTTGCTGTCAACAAGCTTTACGCCACCTGCTTTACCGCGACCACCGGCGTGCACTTGTGCCTTCACGACCCATTTATTTCCACCAATTTTATCTGCAGCTTCTACTGCCTGTTCAGGCGTATCGCACGCAAAGCCGGACGATACAGGCAAGCCGTATTCGGCAAACAATTGCTTACCTTGATACTCATGTAAATTCATAGTTGTATCCGTTAATTAAAAAATGATTTTGGCTAAGCAAGCCATACTCGTCCGTGAGTTATTTGTCGCTTCCTGCTCTTTTCCCTTTAACGCCTTTCAAGGCAGACGTTTATTTTTTCTTTTTACGATTCGCAACGTGGATCGCATGCCCCGTCACCGCGAGAGCGGCTTCATGCACCGATTCTGACAGTGTTGGGTGCGCGAACATAGTTAAGCCGAGATCTTCAGAACTCGCGCCAAATTCCATTGCGATCACGGCTTGTGCAATTAGCTCCGACGCATGCTCATTAATAATATGAACACCCAAAATTCGATCCGTTTCGGTTGACGCTAATATCTTTACCATCCCCGCAGTCGAATTGG
Source organism: uncultured Oleiphilus sp. (assembly GCA_913020245.1). Taxonomy (GTDB): domain Bacteria; phylum Pseudomonadota; class Gammaproteobacteria; order Pseudomonadales; family Oleiphilaceae; genus PZPK01. The sequence continues at coordinate 18,620 of CAJWAD010000034.1, read as the reverse complement.
CCGCCATCGCGCGACCACTTGCTGCAAACGGTGCTACGCCTACTTCGTATTCTACACCATCGGCTTTCAACTGCTCTTCGGTTTGACCGACCCAGGCAATTTCCGGGTTGGTATAAATGACGCCTGGAATCGTGTCATAGTTGACTTGCGGTTTTTGACCCGCGATGCGCTCGGCAACCATCACGCCTTCTTCCGACGCTTTGTGCGCAAGCATGGCACCTCGCACCACATCACCCACCGCGTAGATACCCGGCACATCTGTTTGGCAATGGTCGTCAACAAAAATAAAGCCACGCTCATCTAGGTTAATCCCGCTATCAGGTGACAATAATCCTTCGGTAACCGGCATTCGACCAACACCAACGATCAGTTTATCGACCTTCAGCTCTTGTGCGCCTTTGGCATCTTTGTAGCTAACATTAACCAGGCCGCGTTTGATGTCGGTTCCCGTCACCAACGCTTTTAATTTTATGTCTAAACCTTGTTTTTTAAATTGCTTGAGCGCGTCTTTAGCAATTTGTTGATCCACACCACTTAGAAACGAATCCTGAGCTTCAAGAACCGTCACTTCAGAGCCTAGACGGGCCCAGACACTGCCAAGCTCTAAACCAATAACACCTGCACCGATGACACCCAAGCGCTTTGGCACTTCATCAAATTCTAGTGCACCCGTCGAATCAACAATGTAGCCGTCTGTAATCGGCGCTGGCGGTATTTCAATAGGCTTTGAGCCAGTTGCAATAATAATGTTGTCAGCATCATAGGTAGCTACCTTGCCCTTCGCATCGGTCACTTCAACTTTTTTGCCGCCTAAAATTTTCCCCGTACCATGAATGGAGGTGACACCATTGGCTTTAAATAACATGCCAACACCGCTCGTTAAGTTATTAACGATGGTATCTTTACGGCCCATCATTTTAGGGATATCAATCGCTACATCACTGGCCGAAATACCATGTGTATCAAATTCATGCTTGGCATCTTCATACTTATGAGAGGTTTCGAGTAGGGCCTTTGATGGAATACACCCCACATTTAGGCAAGTGCCGCCGAGCACCACTTTGCCCGCGTCTGATGTCCATTTCTCAACACACGCAGTTTTTAAGCCTAGCTGAGCAGCTTTTATCGCGGCGACGTACCCACCTGGGCCTGCGCCGATTACGATAACATCAAATTTATCTGACATTTAATAACTCCGAGTTCAGTTGTTTTCTTAGATATCTAACAGAATACGAGCAGGATCTTCTACCAACTCTTTGATGGTCACTAAGAACTGAACCGCTTCTTTTCCGTCAATCATTCGGTGATCATAAGATAGTGCTAAATACATCATTGGCAAAATAACCACTTCGCCATTCACCGCCATTGGACGCTCTTGAATTTTATGCATACCAAGGATGGCCGTTTGCGGAGGGTTCAAGATAGGCGTCGACATCAATGACCCGAAAACTCCACCATTTGAAATGGTGAACGTACCGCCAGTCATTTCTTCTATCGTTAATTTGCCATCTCGCGCCTTGCCACCGAAAGTTTTTATAGAGTTTTCGATTGTTGCCAAGCTCATCGTGTCTGCATCGCGCAAGACCGGCACGACAAGCCCTTTTTCAGTAGACACCGCCACACCTATATCTTGGTAGCCATGATAAACAATGTCACTACCGTCAATCGAGGCATTCGCCGCGGGAAAACGCTTCAATGCTTCGGCTGCTGCTTTCACAAACAGCGACATGAAGCCCAGCTTTGTGCCGTCATGCGTTTTCTGAAAAAGGTCATTATACTGCTTACGCAAGGTCATCAAAGGCTGCATATTCACTTCGTTAAACGTCGTGAGCATCGCCGTATTCTGGCTTGCATCTAATAAACGTCGCGCAATACTGGCACGCAAACGTGTCATCGGTACGCGCTTCTCCGCACGAGCACCCAAATCGAGGGGAACCGCAGGGATTGATGGCGCGGCCGGTGCGGCTACCGCAGGCGCTTCAACGACTGGCGTCGATGCAAAATTAACGACGTCTTCTTTCGTTAGGCGGCCATCTTTTCCAGTGGCTGGGATCGCCGCGGCATCGAGCCCTTTTTCTTCAACGAGTTTACGCGCCGCTGGACTCATGATGATTTCATTGGGCGTTGATTCGCTGACCGCTGGCGTTTTTTCTGCTTCAGCTGGCGCGCTCGTTGTCGCCGTTGCACCGGCTGCAAAGGTACCAATCACCTCACCACTTAATACAATATCACCTTCATTTTTTACGACGTTTTCGATAACGCCATTATCAGGTGCCACCACCTCTAAGACCACTTTGTCGGTTTCAATATCGACGATCAACTCGTCGCGAGCAACCTGTTCACCAGGTTGTTTGTGCCATGTAGCAATCGTTCCGTCGGCAACTGACTCGGGAAAGGTTGGCGCTTTTATTTCTGTAGACATTTCCAATCCTTATTAACTTATTCGTTATCAAAAGCTTCTTTTACTAATTTATTTTGTTCTTCCACATGAACTGACGTATAGCCTGCCGCAGGGGCTGCCGAACCAGGTCGACCTGCATAACGAAGGTACACTTTCTCATCCACTTCTTTCAGAACACGACGCATTCGGTGCTGGGTTGGGTACCACACACCTTGGTTCTGCGGTTCTTCCTGACACCAAACAACGTCGTCGGCTTTCGGGAATTGGCGCAATACTTCTTCGAGGTCATCTCCAGGAAATGGATATAACTGCTCAATACGGATGATTGCGGTATCCGTAATTTCTTCGCTGCGACGGTAATCCAACAGGTCATAATAAACCTTGCCCGCACACATAATAACGCGCTTCACTTTCTTGGCATCTAAGCCTTCCACCTCACTGATAACCGTTTGAAAGCTACCATGACTTAAATCGTCAAGTGTTGAGGTTGCATCTTTATGACGCAATAAGCTTTTCGGGGTAATCGCAACGAGCGGTTTTCTTAATGGGCGCTTCACTTGCCGGCGCAACATATGAAATACCTGAGAGGGCGTACTCGGCACACATACTTGAATGTTGTGCTCAGCACACATTTGCAAGTAGCGCTCCAAACGGGCTGAGCTATGCTCTGGGCCCTGCCCTTCATAACCGTGAGGGAGCAACATGGTTAGGCCACACAAACGCCCCCATTTATGCTCACCGCTTGTAATAAACTGGTCAATAACCACCTGCGCACCGTTGGCAAAATCGCCAAATTGTGCTTCCCAAACTACCAAAACATCTGGGTTGGTGGTGGCATACCCATATTCAAAAGCAAGTACCGCCTCCTCAGAGAGCAATGAATCGTAAATTTCAAAGCGCGGCTGATCGGGCGAAATATTTTGCAAAGGGATATATGTATCAGCATCTTGCTGATTATGCAGCACAACATGACGGTGCGAAAACGTACCACGACCCACATCTTGACCGGTTATTCGAATCTCATGCCCTTCATTCACCAACGTTGCATACGCCATTACCTCGGCATAACCCCAATTGAGCGGCAAAGCGCCTTGGTTCATTTTGGATCGGTCTTGATAAATCTTTTGCACTTGTCGCTGAATGGGAAACCCTTCAGGTACATTATCAAGCTTCTTACCCACGCGTTGAAGCGTTTGAGGCGCGACGCCTGTTTTCGCTTTTGCTGTCCATTCGTGCCCGATGTAAGGCGACCAATCAACGTACATGCCTTTGTTAGGCTCGAGCACCAAACTTTTAGTGACGTGTTCACCGTTATCAAGCGCGTTGCGATAATCATCTTCAAGCTTTTGGCTTTGATCCTGTGTTATCACGCCTTGCTCAACAAGAAAATTGGCATAGATAGATCGCGTAGTTGGCAGCTTCTTAATAATGTCATACATCAACGGCTGCGTACCGGATGGCTCATCCGCCTCGTTATGGCCCCGTCGACGGTAGCAGACAAGATCAATGACTACGTCACTTTTAAACTCGTTGCGGTAATCCAATGCCACTTGCGTTGCGAACAATACCGCTTCTGGGTCGTCACCGTTTACATGCAAAATAGGCGCTTCGATCATTTTTGCCACGTCTGTACAATATTCGGTAGAACGTGCATCAACCCGCTTATTCGTCGTAAACCCCACTTGGTTATTAATCACCAAGTGAATAGAACCGCCGGTTCCGTAACCGCGTGTTTGTGACATTTGAAAAGTTTCCATCACCACGCCTTGGCCTGCGAACGCAGCATCACCGTGCATGATAATTGGAAGTACCGTTGCCCCTTGGGAGTCCTCGCGACGCGTTTGTCTGGCTCGAACCGAGCCTTCAACAACCGGTGAGACAATTTCAAGGTGAGAAGGATTAAATGACAGCGCCAAATGCACTTCACCGCCGGGCGTCATCACGTTGGATGAGAAGCCTTGATGGTATTTAACGTCGCCAGATGTGTCGATTAGTTTTTTACCGTCGAATTCATCAAACAGAGCTTTTGGGCTTTTGCCTAAGGTATTAACTAAAACATTTAGACGGCCGCGGTGTGCCATCCCAATCACGATCTCTTTAACGCCGTAGCCGCCAGCACGCTGAATGAGTTCATCAACAAGAGGAATGAGACTTTCACCGCCCTCCAAGCCAAACCGTTTAGTACCTGGGTAACGAGAACCCAAGTATTTTTCTAAGCCTTCTGCCGCACTCAAACGTTCCAATAGGTGGTAGCGTGTATCCGCTTCATAAGCCGGCTTACCCCTTACCGATTCAAGGCGTGCTTGAAACCAAGACCGAATCTTTGTGTCAACCACATGCATGTATTCCGCACCGATTGATGAACAGTAAGTGCTGTTTAAGCCTGAGACAATTTCGCCCAGTGTTAATACATCATCACCAAAGGCAAGGCTTCCGGTTTGAAATTCAGTGTCTAGATCTGCTTCACTCAAGCCATGATAAGACAAATCAAGATCCGGTACCTCTGAACGTTCCATTAAACCAAGAGGATCTAGCTTTGCGACCTGATGCCCACGGATACGATAAGCAGTAATCAACTGCAACACTTTTACTTGCTTTTTTTCGTGCTCAGTTGTTGCGCTACCAGGTGTATTGAGGCTCGTATTGGTCGCTTTGTTCTTGGAAATATGAAGAAACTGTTCTCGAACAGTTGAATGCGGAATGTCTTTGTTGGCATGGCCGTTAACCAAAGGAAGTTGGTCAAAATAACTGCGCCACTCTTCTGAAACACTATTCGGGTCACTTAGGTAAGCGTCATACATATGCTCAACGTATACTAAGTTCCCTCCCGACAGATGCGATGTCCGCCAGAGCTGCTCCATTATGCTTTCTTGCATTGATAGCTCGCCTTGTTAGCAATGTTGCGAAACTGGGCACGAACTGAGCGCTACCAAAAAATGGCTAAAAGTATGCCTACGAAATCTTACTGCAGGTTCAGCGATTTAATTTAGCTTCCCAGATCAATCAGGTGTTACCCGATTCCCCAGAGGTTTATTTTTAATAACTCTAGCTCACTTTTTGGGTTTGCTAGCGCATTAAACTCGCCTTGTGTCGCTTTGGTTTTTGTAGAGTTGCGACAATAGGTGAAATTCATCACTTAATTATAGTTGTTTTTTCTAGTCGGTGGGTCGCCACTCGTCATTTTATTTATACTATTTAGTAAGCCGACACCCTAACTGTTGCGCTAGATTGCCGGCTAATCACTAAAAAGTCGATCTTATATTGATCTTATTAGGTAGAACGCTGCATTAACATGCCACGAATATGACCAATTGCTTTTGTCGGGTTCAAACCCTTAGGGCAAACACTCACACAGTTCATGATACCGCGGCAGCGAAACACACTGAACGGGTCATCTAAATCAGCCAGCCTTTCCGCGGTCGATGTGTCGCGTGAATCAGCTAAAAACCGATACGCTTGCAACAAGCCTGACGGCCCAATGAACTTGTCCGGATTCCACCAGAACGAGGGGCAAGCTGTTGAACAGCACGCGCACAAAATACATTCATAGAGACCATCGAGCTTCTCTCGCTCTTCAGGTGACTGAAGACGCTCGATTGCCGGCGGCGGTGTATCATTGACCAAGAACGGCTTAATTTTTTCGTACTGCTTGTAGAACATAGACATGTCTACGACCAGATCTCGAATAACGGGCAAACCAGGAAGCGGTCGCAAGACTAATTTGTCTTTCTTCACAACTTCTGACAACGGCGTAATGCATGCCAGTCCGTTTTTACCATTCATATTCAAACCGTCCGATCCACAGACGCCTTCTCGACAAGAACGGCGATAAGTGACCGACGAATCTTCGGCCTTCAATAAATGAAGGACGTCGAGCACCATAAGATCTTTGCCCTCTGGAATGTCGACATTGACATCTTCCATATAAGGCACGTTATCTTTTTCAGAATTATATCGATATATACTAACTAACATTGATATCTCCTAGTAAGAGCGTACTTTCGGCGGGAAAGCCTCGACCGTTTTTGGTGAAAAGTTCACATCACGCTTCGACAATTCTTTGGTTGTCGGATCATAGATGGAGTGTTTTAGCCAATTCTCGTCGTCACGTTCGGTAAAGTCGTTTCGGGCATGCGCTCCGCGACTCTCTCTTCGCCCTTCGGCACTAACCGCAGTGGCAACAGCTGTCTCGTAGAGATTGTCCAACTCAAGCGCTTCGATACGCGCCGTGTTAAACGCAAGGCTTTTATCTTCCAAGTGTATGTTCTTCAGACGTTCGCCTATCTCGTCCAACATCTTCAAGCCTTTTTGCATACTCTCACCTTCGCGGAATACACCAAAATATAGCTGCATGGTCTTTTGAAGCTCATCTTTTACTTCGACTGACTTTTCACCGCTTGTTGAACTGTTTAGACGATTTAATCGGCCGAGCGCGGTTTCAATGTCAGAATCACTGGCGTCATCATGTGTTAAGCCATCGCGAATCGTTTTCTCGATTTGCAAACCCGCTGCACGCCCAAACACGACCAAGTCTAGAAGCGAGTTGCCACCAAGTCGGTTTGCACCATGCACTGATACACAGGCCGCTTCTCCACACGCATACAAACCTTCGACAATTTGGTCTTGCCCATCTGCTGTTCGTGTAATTGCTTCACCACCAACATTGGTCGGTATACCGCCCATCATGTAGTGACACGTCGGCACCACAGGAATTGGCACTTTAACTGGATCTGCGTGCGCGAATGTACGCGACAATTCCAGTATGCCCGGCAGCTTCGCATTGAGGGTTTCTTCACCCAAATGATCCAGCTTCAACATCACATGGTCTTTATCTGGCCCACAACCACGACCTTCTAAAATCTCCAACACCATTGAACGCGCCACAACATCGCGCCCTGCAAGGTCTTTAGAGTTTGGCGCATAACGCTCCATGAAGCGCTCACCTTCGGAGTTGATAAGGTAACCACCCTCACCTCGACACCCTTCTGTCACAAGCGTACCCGCACCATAAATACCAGTCGGATGGAATTGCCACATTTCCATGTCTTGACCAGGGAAGCCTGCTCGTAATGCCATGCCCATGCCATCGCCAGTGTTTATCAGCGCGTTAGTAGTCGACTGATAAATTCGACCTGCACCACCGGTTGCCATGACCGTTGCTTTCGCCTTGACATAAACGGTCTCGCCCGTCTCGATGCAAATCGCGATTACGCCAACCACCGAACCTTTTTGGTTCTTCACCAAATCAACCGCATACCATTCGTTTAAGAAGGTCGTCCCACCTTTCATATTTCCTTGATACAGCGCATGCAGCAGTGCGTGCCCTGTTCGATCCGCAGCCGCACAGGTACGCGCCGCTTGCGTTGGGTCGTCTGGGCCTTTCGACTGACCTCCGAAGGGTCGTTGATAAATACGCCCCTCTTCTGTTCTCGAAAAAGGTAAGCCCATGTGATCAAGTTCAAACACCGCTTGTGGCCCGACTGAACACATGTACTCGATAGCGTCTTGATCCCCGATATAATCAGAGCCCTTGACCGTGTCATACATGTGCCACCGCCAATCGTCATTCGGATCTGCGCTCGCAATTGCGCACGTAATACCGCCCTGCGCAGACACCGTATGAGATCGCGTGGGGAATACCTTCGTGATGCACGCGGTTTTAACCCCAGACTCAGTTAACTGCAACGCCGCGCGCATACCTGCACCGCCGCCACCAATTACGATCGCGTCATAATTTAACGTTCTCAAACTTCCCATGCTTTAAAGTCCCCACAAAATTTCAACACCCCAAACAACGTAGGCGAACATTACAACGCCACACGCTGCCTGAAAACACACTCGAATGCCGGCCGGTTTAATGTAGTCAGTAGAAATCGTCCAAAGCCCTACCCATGCATGTGCGCCAATTGAAAGTAGCGCTAACAATGAGAAAATCCGCATTGCCGTGTGCCCAAATAAACCGCTCCACTGTGCGAACGTTAGATCAGGACTCAGCACTAAATAACCCAACAGGAACACAGTGTAAGACGCAAGAATTACAGCGGTAACACGCTGAATTAACCAATCATAAAGGCCATTCCGACCTAAGCTAGTAACGCTAGCTACCATATCCACACTCCAGCCAACACAATCAATACGACAGAAACGGCAATAACGATCAGTGCGCCATTACGACCACCCTCTAACGTTTCACCAATACCCATGTCCATTACCAAATGCTTTACACCTGCAACTAAGTGATAAAGCAATGCAGACACCACACCCCATATAATTAACTTTGCTAAGGGGTGGTCCAAGCCTTCCTTGACGGTCGCGAACCCTTGCTCGCTTTCTAGTGATAAATCTAAGCTGTACATTAAAAACACCAGACCAACAAACAAAGCGAACCCCGTGACACGGTGAACGATGGATGTGAGCGCTGGCAGTGGGAAGCTAAATTTGGTCAAGTCTAAGTTGACGGGTCGTTTATTATCCACGGCACTAATTCTCTCTCGGAGTGGCAGACGCCAAAATTTTGCAAAAGAAATAAGCAAAGTACTTATTTCATGCCTTTTTGTTTATTTTGCGCGTTTTATGAACGGCTTCATTGCAGGCCATAAAAACGGCGCTCGAATTATATGGATTAGTGCCAGTAAATTCAAACAAAACCCTGTATGGATCAGCATTTAGTGTGACCCAACGGTTGCGGATTGACAAAATTTACCAAGCCCCTATAGTGTTCGACCTTTGTGGGCTTTGGCAACGCCGCCAAACACATAAATATGAACTTAAAATACTGAGAACTATCTGCATCGGTAAAAGCTAGTAGAGACAAATGTTTTCTATTAACCGGCCTTCGGCAGACCGATAAGACTCACTATTTCTTTTTTTTGCATCAAGACAGTTGGTAAGCACCTAGTTAATGACGAGGCCTTAACGATTTGTCATAATGTCGAACTTTAGCCCGCTGCAGTAGCTTGTTAAGCAGCACAATATTGAGCAATAGGAGAACACCATGACTGATAAGAAAGCTCAGTTATTGGTTGATGGCAAAACCATCGATTTACCCATGTACTCTGGAAGTGTTGGTCCAGACGTAATTGACGTGCGCAGTTTGGTTTCTGAAGGTCTATTCACGTTTGACCCGGGCTTCGTCTCGACCGCAGCGTGTGAATCTGAAATTACGTATATTGACGGCGGCGCTGGTGTTTTACTCCATCGCGGTTACCCTATTGAACAATTAGCAGAAAACTCAGACTATCTTGAGCTTTGCCATTTGCTTCTCCATGGAGAGTTGCCAACCAAAGAGCAGTCTGAATCTTTTCGCGCGACCGTCCGCAACCACACAATGGTTCACGACCAAGTACACCAGTTTTTTCGTGGTTTTCGGCGTGACGCACACCCCATGGCAATTATGTGTGGTGTAGTGGGCGCATTATCGGCTTTTTACCATGATTCAATGGATATCTCCGATGCACAGCATCGTGAAATCGCAGGTTTTCGTCTGATTGCAAAAATGCCGACAATCGCTGCGATGTGTTACAAATATTCAATCGGTCAGCCGTTCATCTATCCGCGCAACAGCCTAGGCTATTCAGAAAACTTCTTGCATATGATGTTCAGCACGCCCGCGGGCGATGAAGAGTTTGATCCGGTTATTGCAAAAGCCATGGATCGTATTTTCATGCTACACGCTGACCACGAGCAAAATGCATCGACCTCGACGGTCCGCCTTGCAGGCTCAACTGGCGCAAATCCATTTGCATGTATCGCCTCGGGCATTGCCGCACTTTGGGGCCCTGCGCATGGCGGTGCTAATGAAGCGGTGCTAAGCATGCTGAATGAAATTGGCGATGTGTCACGCATCGACGAATATGTCGCGAAAGCGAAAGACAAAAATGACCCGTTCCGCTTGATGGGTTTTGGGCATCGCGTTTATAAAAACTTTGACCCGCGCGCAAAAGTAATGCGTGAAACCTGCGAGGAAGTCCTTAGTACGCTCGGTCTTGCAGACGATCCATTGCTGAAGATCGCTCAGCGCTTGGAACAAATCGCACTGGAAGATGATTATTTCATCCAACGCAAACTTTACCCTAACGTAGATTTCTATTCGGGTATTATCCTGAAAGCCATTGGCATTCCAGAATCCATGTTTACAGTGATTTTTGCAATGTCACGCACCATTGGCTGGTTCGCGCACTGGAATGAGATGGTAAGCCAGAGCTACCGCATCGGCCGCCCTCGCCAGCTTTACAAAGGCTACGACAAGCGCGACTACCCTGCGTAGATACAAAAGATTATCCGCGCAATAAAAAAACCAGCTTCTGCTGGTTTTTTTATTAAACCTGCTGATACGAACAGGCATCTAATGCCAATTAATCTAAGCCAAGTTCAGCCGCGATCATTTGTTTAGTGCGTACACATAGCTCTTTTCGATTCAATTTAGACGCGTCAAGCGGCTCTAAAAAACTTAGTTTGGCGTACACTTTTTTGATACTCAGCAGGCGATCCAGGGTTTGTAAGAAACTGTCCTCACCGACGAATGAGGCGCCCGTATAGAGCTCGCCACACTCATCTTCGTATCGCAATGCGACCGGTTGCACTCGACTACCTTGGCGCACAGCCGCCTCATAAAACATCCCGTAGAACGGCAGTAATCGCGTACCATTTGTGGTCGTTGACTCGGGGAAAACGACCACAGACCGCCCTTCTTGCAAGCGCTCCTCAATGCGCGGAATACATCGATAAGCTTGAAATTTATTACTACGATCGATGTAAACCGAGTGCATTCGGCGGGTGAACGTGCCAATTGCGGGCCATTCTTCAAGGTCATGCCTTGCAATAAAGCTCAGCGGCCGCGCGCGGTTCAATACGACGGTATCTGCCCATGAAACATGGTTACTTACAAATAAGCCATTTTCCTCCATCATCACGCCTTTCGTTTCGAGCGTAACGTTCATGGAATGCAGTAAATCTTTCACCCAGAACCGAAAAGGCGGGTAATCGTTTAAATGTTTGCCGTGTATCCCGGATATTTTTGGGGCTGCGTAACAACTTTCAATAAACGCAGAGCCACCCAAAATATTGAGGGCGAAACGTCCGTACTTAAAGGGTTTAATCGCATTGCGCACTAAACTCATTTATTCGGTGCCTGATCGCGCGTAAATACCCAGGTATCACCGCTACTCTGGCCCTCATTAAATTGATAACCCTCGTAATAGAATCTTTTAAGCTCATCTGGGTTTGAAATTTTTTCATCCGCGGCAAAGCGCGCCATTAACCCTCGTGCTTTTTTTGCGTAAAAGCTGACAATCTTGTAGTTTTCGCCCTTTAAATCTTTGAAGACCGGCGTAATAATACGCGCGTTCAACGCCTTAGTCTTAACCGCTTTAAAATATTCATTGGACGCCAAGTTGACGATAACCGGTTCACCCTCGGTGCATGCCAGTTCAGAATTCAGGCGATCAGTAATTTTTTCTCCCCAAAATTCATAGAGGTTTTTACCTCGAGTATTTTTAAATTTAATGCCCATCTCGAGGCGATACGCTTGCATTAGATCCAATGGTTTCAGTAAGCCATACAAGCCAGACAAAATGCGCACATGCTCATCTACGTAGCGCACCGTCTCCGCGTCACAGGTTTCAATCGAAATGCCCGTATACACATCGCCTTTAAAGGCATAGATCGCTTGCTTAGCGTTTGCCATCGTAAATGGCAGAGACCAGGTTTTAAAACGCTCCACGTTTAGCTCGGCAATATTATCACTCACCCCCATTAGCGACTTAAGATCTGCAGAGGATAGCTTAGAGGCCGTTTCAACTAATGCTTTCGACTCCTCAAGAAACACCCCTTTAGAATAATCACTCGTTAAGGCGGCATCCTCAAAGTTCAGTGTTTTAGCCGGTGAAATAAGAAATAGCATAAAAGTTCTCGCGTTTAAGTATTTTTTGTTCAAAAAGCTAATGGTACAAATTTTACGTTGTTGCACAACGTTATGGCTGATCCGTCACTGCAACTTTGACGAATTCAATTGCACGGTTAAGTAATTAAACAAGCCATGTGCGTCAAATGGCCAATTTAATTCTTTGTCGGTGGCAATAGCGTGCATCAATGCCGTTTGTTCTGATAAGCGCAGCACTGGAATTTTTTCGCCATAACGCGAAAATAAATCAGCATCATCGGCAATATCAATATCCGTCACCGCGAGTGTATACCCTTGCGATGAGACGACCGCCTCTACTTGCTCTACTACGCGTTTCGCCTCGTCGCATAGATGACAACCCTTCGTTCCTAAAATCTCGATGAATATTTTCATTAAAAATATTGTATATCAGTTACTTAAAGATATTTTGTTATAAAACACATTAATTAATAAAAGGGCTTGGCTTTGGAAAGCTTGCATCGCATAATGACGCGCGTTTGCTAATCACAGCAAAGCCTTCGTTTCATTCAGGAATCATAACAAGACATGTGGTTTAAAAATATATACATCTACCGTTTCACTAAACCTTTTGAACTCAGCGCCGAGCAGCTTGAACAAGCACTTGACGAGAAGCCTTTTGTACCGTGCGGGAACCAAGAACGATCGCAATTAGGCTGGTCTGCTCCGCTCGCTTTAGACAATGCGCCACTTGTGCATGTGTGTGGCAACTTTTGGATGATAAGCTTGAAAAAGCAAGAAAGACTGCTGCCTGCCTCAGTGGTCAATGAACAAGTCACGATCAAAGCTGAAGCGCTGGAAGCTGAACAGCATCGAAAAGTAAGCCGAAAAGAAAAAACAGAATTAAAAGAACTGGTCACACAAGAATTACTGCCGCGCTCGTTTACACGCACGGTTAACCATTATGCTTACCTTTGCCCAACTAAAGGCTACTTGGTGATTAACACTTCTTCGGCAAAGCTTGCTGACGAGTACACCTCATTCCTGCGCCAGACGATCGGCTCTCTGCCCGTGCGTGTGCCCGCTTTAAAACAGTCGCCGAACGTCTTGATGAGTCGCTGGTTAACCTTGGAAGCGGCACCGGGCTTAGGCTTTGAAGTGCAAAGCGAAACAGAGTTGGTATCGCGCGGCGAAGAAAAAGGCAGTATTAAATATAAGGGGCTGGAATTCGATACCGATTTTATTCAGCAAAACCTCAATAATGGTATGGAAGTCTCAAAGCTCTCTTTGTCATGGCGCGAAAGTGTTAGTTTTGTATTGGGCGCAGATTTTACGGTTAAGCGCATTAAGTTCGGTGATCTCGTGCAAGAAAAACTAGACGATATTGAGGCCGATGATAAAGCCAGTAAATTCGACGCAGGCTTTAGCATTATGAGCCTTGAATTCGACCAAATGATCCCCGATTTATTAGAGGCCTTAGGTGGCGAAGACAAGAGCGCACTTATAAGTGATTAAGTAATAGCCAGTTTTTTTGCCACACAGCACTTGAAAACAAAATCCCTGTCCACATATCTTTAAGCAGAGGGTGCTCAAATGGGGCCCTCTAAACTAAATGCGTCGCTTCGAGGACGCACTTAAATTATTGCTTATTATGAGGATAATAAAATGAGAACAGTTGATTTTACCCCCTTACACCGTTCAGCCATCGGTTTTGATCATATTTTTAATTTGCTTGAAAACGCATCGCGTGGCGAACAAAAAAATACCGGCTACCCACCCTACAATATTGAGGCCTTCGATGAGTCGCGCTATCAGATAACACTTGCCGTTGCGGGCTTTGCTGAAGAGCACCTTCATATCGAAAGTGAAATGAACCGGTTAAAAATTACCGGTACGCAAGCGAACACAGAAGAGACTCGACGCTTCCTGCATCAAGGTATAGCAGGTCGCAGCTTTGAAAGAACCTTTGAGCTCGCTGAGCATGTAAATGTGACCGGTGCACACCTTGAGAACGGCTTACTAGTAATCGATCTTGTTAAAGAGGTGCCAGAGCGAATGAAGCCGAGACAAATTAATATCGGTAAAAAAGCGCTCGAAAACTAGTCGCATTTGATCAAGAATTGAAAGGGCTAATTCAGCCCTTTCTTCGTTTTTAAACGTCTTGTTTTTTATATAAGATGCTTCTCAGAACAACTAGATAAGATTTGGAGACCCCGTGAAACGTGTTGCCCTTTTTTTAGCGACAAATTTAGCCATTATTCTTGTATTAAGTATTACGCTTCGACTGCTTGGCGTAGACAGCTTGCTTCAACAAAATGGCTCAGATTTAGACTTACAGGCCCTACTCATATTTTCTGCCGTGTTTGGTTTTGGGGGCTCATTCATCTCATTAGCCATATCAAAATGGATGGCGAAACGCAGCACCGGCGCACAGGTTATTGCGGAACCCAAAAATGCGACCGAGCAGTGGCTCGTGTCAACTGTTGCGCAACAAGCCAGCATGGCAGGCATAGGTATGCCTGAGGTGGCGATATACCCTGGCGCGGAAATAAACGCCTTTGCCACAGGCGCAAACCGAAACAATGCACTGGTCGCAGTGAGTGCGGGCTTATTAAAAAATATGACCAAAGACGAAGCAGAAGCGGTGCTTGCCCATGAAGTTAGCCATGTAGCCAATGGCGACATGATCACCCTCAGCCTTATACAGGGCGTCGTGAATACCTTCGTTATCTTCTTGAGTCGTGTGATTGGGCACTTTGTTGACCGCGTCATTTTAAAGAATGAGCGCGGGCATGGAATCGGCTACTGGGTTACCTCAATTATCGCAGAACTTATACTTGGTATACTTGCAAGTATTATTGTATTTTGGTTCTCACGGCAACGCGAATATCGAGCCGATGCAGGCGGTGCGGCGCTCGCAGGTAAACAAAAGATGATCGCTGCGCTTGAGAGGCTGCAGCAGAACAGTAACTCCGAAGAATTACCTGATCAACTCACCGCATTCGGTATTTCGGGTTTACGTTCGTCTAAATTAGGGAAGTTATTTTTATCGCACCCGCCGCTTGAAAAGCGCATTGCGACCTTAAAAAATAGCTAAATACACGACCCCGAAAAAACATATACACAACAAAAAAGCCTTGCCGGTGAATAACTGACAAGGCTTTTTGTATTGTTCGGGGTAGCGTATCGTCTGGGGATATTATCTAGGCGCAAAACCTAAGGCTAAATTAAACCTTGTGCAGAGGCCTGTTCACGAATCCCCACCCATCCTTCACGCACCGTACGAATATGACTGGCAACCTCGTCCAACAGTTCCACGTCGTTTTTAATATTCGCTTCAAGCAGTTTTTCTTCACAGTACACGTACAGTGACGCTAGATTATCTGAAATCTCTTCCGACTTACTTTCATCCAAAAACGAGCGTAAGCCCACCACAATGTCGATGCTTTTGTTAATGAGCTTATTCTTACCCTCAAAGTCTTTTGCTTGAATACGCGCTTTTGCCATATTTATGCGTTCGAGCGCACCATCAAGTAACAGCTGAATTAACTGATGTCGGTCTGCATCGACCACACTGGTTTGCGCATTGACCGCTGCATATTCATTTAAACCGTTCATGTTAAACCTCTAATTATCCTGATTATTAGACGCCACAATGGCATCCAACTGCGCTGAAATAAAATCTTGTGTACTGTTTAAGCGGTTCACAAGGATATCCGCCGCGGTAAATTCTCGAATCAGTCGTTCTTCAATCGACTGAACCCGTATATCAAGCTGCTGCCGCGATACCGCGATTAGCTCAAGTTCCGCATTTAAGCGATCATTTTTTGAAGTAATCACGCCATCCGCGTCTAAAAAGTTAGTGATTAAGTCAACTAACTGTTCACCAACCCCTTCACTGTAAGTAACACTGCCACGATTACCCAACGCACCGCCACTTACTTCAATACGAATATTACTACTTTTATCACCGGTGGCCGCGCTCAGCACCTGCCCGTTACCTGTTGCGGCAACGCCATTTATCGTACCCGCCACATCTAACCCATCTATGCCCTGACCCACCGCCAAACCCAAGGTTGAGGACGTATTTGTATCCACCGCTTGCACATTCACCGCTGAATTTCGGCCAAATGAGCTGGAGGTAAAGGTTAGCTGGTTGCTCGCATCATACCCCACCAACACACTCACCCCTGCCGCACGCAAATTGGCATCGTCATTAAGCTGGGTTTGAATCTCAGCGAGTAAGTCGGTCTGGTTATAGCTGCCTGCTGTTAAATTTATAACGCCGGAATTAACGCCATCAACCGCTAACGAAAACGTGTCGTTATCCGTATCAATTAGCGTTGTTGCCGCAATCGATGCCGCACCCGTAAAAGCACCCTTCGTGGCAAGTTGCGAAATATTAATATCATAAGTGCCTGGCGCGGTATTAATGCCCGCCCCTAAAAATGAAATTTGGCTGTCTGAGGTGCGGCCCTGTTCAGCAAAAATACCCGCCACCGCTTGCGGATCATCGGTAAAACTAGTTCTTAGGCGCGATTCATTTAATTCTAGATTGCCCGAGTCTTTATTCGTGGTGATACCAATTTCAGCCAAGCTTCTTGCACTGCCATTGCCCAAACCCTGAATCGCACTGCTCAACACACTGCGAATTTGGTTAGAAATCGTACGCGTTGCGGCATCGCCTACGAGAATACCCGCCCCTGCTGGGTTGTTTGGGTCAACTTGTGAGTTCTCTACAAACAAGGTGCGTAGTGAATTATACGCTTCAATAAATTCTTCCACTTTTGCAATCACAAAATCGGTGTTGCGCTCAACCTCAATGGTTGAAGGTGCGCCCGCGTTTGTGCCGGTAAGCGTAAAGTTTAAACCTTCTATTAAATCATCGACCGTGTTCGAGCTGCGGGTCACGGCGATACCGTTGAACAAAAACGCCGCATCGCTGGCCGCCTGATTCTCCGTTAAATTTTGTGTAGTGCTGTTGAATGCGAGTTGCGAAAGCCCTTGGGCATCGGTGTTATCACCATCACCGGTGTCGGTGACGCTAATGTCTATTGCATTGGTGGCACCGGTTTCATCTGATGAAATCACCAACTGAAACCCACTACCGGTATTGAGCACGCTGGCTGTGGCGGCAAGTCCCGCTTCCGCATTAATGGCCGCCGCCACGCCGTCTAGGGTATCGTTGCTGCTGTTAATTGAAATCGCGGTCGTTTTACCCGCGATCGTAATATCAAGGGTGCCAGCACCAATACTGGTGTTATCACGGTCGGCAAACACGGCGGTCGACAGTGACTGTGATTTAGCAAGGCTTGACACCTCAAGCGCGTAGGTGCCCGCAACGGCTTTAGAATCGGTCGTGACGGTAAACGCTGAGCTGTTGCTCACCGCATTTAATTGATTAAAAGTATCGGGGTTCGCTAAGTTTCGCGATGGTAAGCGCAAATCAGTTACCGCAGACTGAATTTGACCAAACAGCGACAGCTCAGCCGTAACGGATTCTTGCTTTAAATCTAAGCGCGTTTCGGTAGGCGCGCGCTCCGCCGCCACCAACTGATCAATAAGATCACTGGTTAATACGCCAGAACCAATTCCTACCGATGAAACATTCGCCATAAACCACCTAAACTAGTTCGTCTTGTTACACAGGTTGATGCGCTAATTGTTTTAGGCGCATTATAAAGCAATTCAACCATGACTAAAAAATAACCACTACTTGTATAACGGCAAAAAAGGGCAAAAGTTTACCTTTTGCCCTTTCGGTTTTACATTAATTGCCGTTTCAATCAGACTTTAGCATTAAATAAACTTATTGGTTCTTCTTGCTGCAAGTCTTGCGCCAACCGTATAGCGACATCGTCGGGTATTTGCCTAACCACTTCATCCGTGTTGCGATCAACCACGGTAATGATCGTTTTTCCAGAATCGTCATCTAGCTTAAACTGCAAGTCGCGTTGCACCGTTTGAACATAATCATTCAAGCGTGTAACGGCACTTTCAATGCCTTCAGATTCACGCGTTTGGTTTACCTCAGCCTGTTCGGCTTCGGACGAATCAACCTTACGCTCAGAGAGCTCTTGCTCAGATGCAGGCGAAACCGATGATGACGATACGCCTTGCTTCAGCGCAAAGTCTTGGTTTATCACGTTTACATCATTCATTGGAACCTCATCTTCTCACTATACTTTAATCTGGGTTGAGCAAACTCAACCCAGATTCACTAACGGACCGTTTCTATTACTGAAGTAGCGATAGAACCTGCTGTGGTCGGGCGTTAGCCTGTGCAAGTACCGAAATACCCGCCTGCTGAAGTACCTGTGAACGTGATAGCGCGGCGGTTTCTGCAGCAAAGTCTGCATC
>CAJWAD010000033.1 GCA_913020245.1 uncultured Oleiphilus sp. | reverse complement strand
ATGGAGCTGGTGGACGGAATCGAACCCCCGACCTACGCATTACAAGTGCGTTGCTCTACCGACTGAGCTACACCAGCGCTACACCCTCATTTTGAGAGGGCGCTATACTAAGGGAAAGGATTTTCGGATGCAACCGTTTTACAAAAAATTTGTCTCATTTCTGGGCGACCCTCTTCACCCCCCAGCAAGGCCCCAATTTCCTCGACTTCGGTAGATTTTTGACCCCCTATAATCCGTAACCAAAATACGTTTTTAGCCTTCTTTATTTCAGATATTTGAACCGAATAACCAATACGCTCCATAGACGCGATCATTCGCATCGCTGAATCGATGTTTTCGAACACGCCAAGCGAGATAGAACCGACTAAATTACCCTGACGGATGATAAAACTATCAATGCCTTGTGCCTGAAACTTTCGAAGCTGGCCTAATGCCAACTCTTCTGTCGAAATTGGCCCAAAGTAGACCCAATAACCAGGCGCTTTATTAATCGGCTGCACTACAAGCTCCGATTCTACGCCGCTATCGCTCAACAGAGACTCTATTCGCGCGGCCACGACAGAGTCGCTTATCGGCCCCATCAACAGACAGCGACCCTTTTTGTCACTTACATCCGAAAGCAGATTGATCCTAACGGCAGCCGGATACTCTTTATAAAGTGGTACGGCCGACTTGTTTTTCGTCTGCTGCCACATAAAGGTACCCACTAAAAAATTTGCGATTAGCAGAGCCATTACATATCTCATGCACAACTCTCAGCCCAGAGCGCTAACCCATCCAAAACTAACGCCGGCGCTAGCACTATCTCAAGGTCACAATCACTCAAGCAACTCACAACTGCTGCGGCATCACCACCCGTAACAATCACTCGCGCCACACCCACTGCGCTAGCCTGAGCCACCAATTCTTTGACTGCCCCTTGAAACATCAGTAAGGCGCCATGACTGACACAAGCCTCTGTCGTGCGGCCTGGCGTCAGCGCAAACTCCGCATCTTCTTTTACTAAAATGCTATCGGTTCGATCTACAATTACTTGGCGCATCACGTGCAAACCATTCATGATGTAACCGCCAAGATGGCTACCTGACTCATCAACAATATCACCAGTCAACGCACTGCCCGCGTCAATTACGAGGATACACCCTCCATAATGATGAAAAGCTGCAAGCATCGCTAAAAAACGATCAACACCCAAACGGCTAGGATCGACATAGGCTATTGTTAACCCACCACATGCCGCTAAGGTCTTCGCAAAAACTATATTTTTTTCACCCAAACGCTCGACGCAACCTTGCAATGATTTAGCCAGCTTCTCATCAAACAAAACACTGGATACACATATTCGTCTCACCAACGCCTGATCAATCAAGTTTGCACAAAGCTCAGCTACCTCATCCAACTGGCAACTACCGTCTCGTACGATTTCGCTTGAAGGCGCCCGTACACGCCATTTTATCCGGGTATTACCCGCATCTAGCTCAAGAATCACTTTACTCTCACACTGACTTCACCCGAATTTAATCGCTGCATTCCTGCATCAGTCTGAAGAAGCATCAAGCCGCCGGCATCTATTCCTTTGGCTATACCCACCAACTCTGGCCCTAATACATCAACTTCTTTATCTTTTAACTCATCAACCTGATTAAAAGCCGACACAAATGACGCAAACCCCGCCTCTCTAAAAATGCTCAAGTGCTCTGATATATACACAATAAGGGCTCCGGCCAGCTCAGAACGACCAACACCTATCTGCTCATCAATCGTCGCCCACGGCTGACCTAAACCTATGGCATCCCTCTCAACCATATTAACATTCAAACCAAGGCCCGCGGTGACTCGCCAAGTTCCCGCCATTTCACCCTCTAGTTCGACTAAGATTCCCGCCAGCTTTCGACCGTTCATATACACGTCATTGGGCCACTTAAGACCTAAGCCGGAAACACCAAGTGACTGGAGGCAGTTAACCACTGCAACACCAATTACTATACTCAAGCCCTGTAAAACCTCCGGACCACCCTGTAAATCAAACCCTAAACTTAAGTATATATTTTTTGCAAAAGGACTGGTCCACCTACGCCCCCGCCTGCCCCGCCCTTGCGTTTGCTGCTCAACCAGTAAAACATACAACCCTCCAGCATAACTTGGAAAACGGCGAGCCAACTCAGAATTACTAGAGTCCACACACACATCTGTGACGACAGTAATATCATCCATTTGGCGCAGCGCCTGATCAATAGTATTGAGATCCAGCAAATCGAGCGGCTCAGTTAAGCGGTAACCTTTGCCTTTATGACTTTCAAATTCAAGCGCATAAGCAGATAAGCCATCCAACGCTTTCCAGATAGCGGTCCGGCTTACACCTAATTGCTTACCCAATGCCGAACCAGAATGAAACTGCCCATCAGACAAGATGGAAATTAGGGGAAATAAATCCATAACGCTCACAACTTTTAGAAAAAGTGAAGATTTAGCAAAGAGCGATTGAGTATAACGACAGCCGAGAACTTACGTAAATGAAGAAGGGATTAATTAGTCTAAAACAGTGGTAGTAATGTCACTCGTCACATCAAAATTTTGAAATTTCAAGCCATAGATTAACGTATCGCTTTGGCCACTGCTATGACCAAGCTGCACCGAATCGATATCAAACTCCTTGAACTGCGTACGCGTGCGTACAGCAATTCCTAAAGGCAGACTATTCAGATCTTGAGAGGTCAATGCAGCGGGATCAACATAACGGTAAGATCCGTCGCCATTCATCACTTTAACATCCCCTTTGTTACCGACAACACCATTAGAGTCAGCACCCGCTGCCTTCTTGACGACATACGCATTAGCCACGTCAAGGTTACGCTCAGTTTGAATACCAAACGTATCATTTAAACCGTCACCGTCATTTGTTGTGAAATTATCAAAAACAAGAGACAAGCCCGTACCATTCTGCACACTTGCCGTCCCTTCTCCGATTCGTCCAGTTTCCCAGGTAAATCTGTTTCGTTTATTCTCTGCTTCAACACTCTGCTTAAAAAATCGCGTTGATATAAAGCTTACACCCTGACCACCTCGATCATCCCAGCGACCACCATCAGCCTGACAGGCAGTTGCATCGACACCGCGCCCGCCTATACAGACCTCACCCGCACCACCCGCAACGATCAAGGTTTCTGAACCCTGCTCGTATGTCTCTAGAACGACGCGACCGAAACTCGCACCGCTTACTTTGTTACCGATACGCAGGTCCGTAACATCCATGCGCCCCCAGCTTTCCGTTTCATAAATCAATAGCCCATCATTTGTTAGATCGAGGAACATATCACGCAAATGACGATCATAATTCAGTCCGCTCAACCATACACCGTTGCCGTCAGCATCTAAATATTTCGCCATCACACCATCGGTTAATGATATGTCTGCGTTAATGGCAATACCCTCATCTCCAACATTACCCCCAGGCCCGAGCGTTATCTGCCCATTCAAACGCCCCTCTAAAGAAGGAAAACCCGCCAAACCAAATAACCCGCCAGACACACCCGGAATGGCCGTGGCCGCCTGAAGTTGTTTTGTTTTTAGGGCGTCGCTATCGCCTGTATCCTGGCCGAGCCGATAACCTTCAACTTGATAACCAAAATCTAAATCCTCAAACCCGAGACGCAAGCCATCAAAAAATTCAGTCGAACCTTGCACGCCTGCTGCGGTAATATCTATGGTGATATCGCCGTCTGCGTATGCCTCTAACCGACTCAGCATCAACGCATTGCCGTCATCAACATAGACGAAGTTCGATTCATTGTTGGTGCTTACTAGGCTTAACTGCGTATCCAATCGTAAACCCTGCGGACCCGCATCAGCATTGCCA
This sequence comes from uncultured Oleiphilus sp., assembly GCA_913020245.1. Taxonomy (GTDB): domain Bacteria; phylum Pseudomonadota; class Gammaproteobacteria; order Pseudomonadales; family Oleiphilaceae; genus PZPK01. Next base: position 25,481 of record CAJWAD010000033.1, on the reverse strand, counting down.
CCGGCCTGCAAATAAACTTGGTTGGTGCGTGCCACACCATTATATAAGCCATCCGCCAGCAAGAGGTTCGCCTCGACACTACCAATAGAACTAACGGGCAATGCGCTATTTATCAGATAGGCATCGATATTAGCCTTAGTTTCACCCAACACAACATCCTGAAAGCGTAAATTAACTTGGGCTTGATCTAGGCCCAGCGCTAACCCAACACCATTATCTTTAGATGGATCACCAGCTGAATCAGGGTCAGCCAGAATATCAATCGTCAATCCATCTATCGAAACACTGCCCGCGCCTCCCAATGCACCTAACCAATAACCACTGCTTGCCCAATCCGTGTCATCACCGTAAGCAAGATCCAAGCGCTCGATTGTTGATTGCACATCCACAGTCAGGCCCTCTACCCCTTCTTGACCGCCCGCAGAAAGCTGAATAGACAAGTCGGAAGCCATTTTTGACCAAAAACTTCCATAACTAGACAAAGTTGAGCCCGAGTCAATATCGGTAGATCGACCTCGATTCGCGGGATTTGTGCTCAAACGAATCGCCTCAACACTGAGTTCAGTTTCCTGATTTGCTGAGGTATATTCGATTTGACCTGTCGCCAAATTAAAATCGAGCGTGGCGCCGGGTGCGCTATAGTCCAGAGTGAAATCGTCTAAAAACAACTCGTTACCATTGGTGCGGTAACCAAATCGACCGTTCGACAAAGTGAAGACTGTATCAATCACATATTCGGTCGCATTACCGTTAATTTCCGTCAAACCGTCCAACTCAAAATCGAGAAAAAGCCCGCCAAGACTAACATCCGACGTTAACGGTGTAACACCCGGCGTATCAACAAAGCGAATATCTTCGATCGAAAACCGCCCCTGATTACCAGATTTATAAGCGATCGCTAGCGTCCCATCATCGAGTATATCCAACGCTAAACGCATCTCGATATATTCCTCAGGATCCAACGCAGAACTTAGGCGAACCCCCTGAAGCGCAATGCCTTGACCGTCTTCGAAATATGCAACCTCAGCCACCTCGGTATTAAATTCTACATCCAAAGTGATACCTGACTGGCCACTTACGCCCGACAAACTCTCATCATCCAAGGCTTGCATTTCCGCCCACGCAGGCATTGCTAACGCTATTATGAAGCATGCAACTAAAGCTGTTAAACGCATAACTTTTATCAATTTAGACACCACTATGGAGTAGGGAATATCAACAAGTTACCCTCTAAGGTAACGTCACCACTCATTTCCACACCCATGATCTCAACCTGTTGAAACCCTGGATCATCAGGACGCTCAGTTGAGCTGGTCGCGAGCGTGTATTCAAAATCATCAAAGCGCAGCGTTCCGGGCAAGCCAATTTCGACTACCTGAGCGTTAAATAGCGCGCCGTCGCCGCCAAAACCCGAATTGATTTCGCGAATCTGAAAGGTTAAGCCTTCGAACGCAATCGAACCACGAATATTATCCAACACGAACCACCCCCCATTTTGCTCAGTCTGCACAGAAATCCTGGCGCCACATACCTTGGTTGCATCGGCGCAATCACCGAAATAACCGTTCGCTAACGGCCCACCATTTTCGTTGATGCTAACCTCTCCACTCAAGTAAACGCCACTTTGACCGGTAACATCCGCCAGCTCACTGTCATCAATGCTAGCCAATTCCGCTCGCACCACAAAGCTTATAAACGCCAGGAAAACAAGCGCCACTAGCGACCGCATCATGGCGCTAGGTCCCTCAATTTCACATCTAAATACTGAATCTGCATACCTTCAATTTTAGCAGAGCCAAGGCTGGTACCGCCAATCTCTAACTCGCCGACATAAATATTGCTGCGATATTCTGGATTTGTATAATAATCTTCGAAAAAAGCATACGCCTCATCGCCGCCCGCCGAGCCGTCCGATAGCCCGCTCGCGCTGATATTATTCACATATTCATGCGTGATTTTAGCAATTTCAAGCGTCAAGCCACCGCTCACCTCATCAACCCCAAAGTACAGCGGCTGAAAGGTCTGCCCTAACGCAAGCTCTAACTGAAAATCACGCATCTTAATTGATGATCCACACGCCTCATTTTGCTTATCGCACGTGCTTATCTCGAGCTCAGGCGTATAAAAGTTTAACTGAAACGCACCCGCCATCCGATCGTCATCGCCCCAAAGACGCAAGTACGAACCATCAAACACTGCACTCTTTGCATGAACGTTAAGGTTGGTAGTGTTTTGCCCCAATGCATTAATCTCGAGCTCGATACCCAAGTCTGGACGCTCGCCGTTTTCAAAACCTACGCTTGCAGGACGACTTGAGCAGGTGCCTGACCCTGCTGCCGCACTTGGATCTAGGCAATCATAGCCTAGCGCAGCATCAACCTTTGTCGGTGCGGCAAACTCCAAAACCGTTTTGTTCGACAAGCCAATATCATTACCATCCACCAAATCAATTTCATAGGGGTTCGTCAGTCGGCCTAGATTCACGCCTTCAAGGTTTGCGCCATAGTTACTTCCAGCGCGCGCTACATATATCTGACTAACGTTAACTTGAACATCGCTACCGCTGCTGTCTTTAATACCATTGATGCGAAAAACCTTGTCCTCACTCGGGTCATGCTCGTGACTGAACACAAAGTCTTCGAACACTAATCCAATGCCCGCGCCATCGACTTCAGACAAATCATTATCAGATAAGGAGGTGAGCTCGGCAAAAGCAGGCGCAATCATCCCCAAAGCGCTAACTAAAATAGCGAGCGCTGTAGGTTTACGAAGCGTCGCGCACTGGGCGCGTTTGATCAATGCCATAGAGTTAAATCAGCGTCCTGATTTATGAATTGTGGATAGGTAGTAAGTATAACGGGGGTAGAATTAAAGCACGGAGAGTTAGCGCTAATCTTTACAGTCGTTCACAAATTAAACGCAAATTAGGGGCCTAGATCACACACTGATAAAATTTAACTCGAAAACCCGCTAGAGCACCGCCTTAACCCTGCTCCAGCAGACTACGCAAATCAATAATAGCGGCGCTAGCGCGGGACAAATAAGACGACATAGTCAATGAGTGATTCGCTAACATGCCAAATCCGCCTCCATTCAAAATCATTGGACTCAAAACGGTCTCTTGTGTCGCCTCCAGCTCGAGACGAATTTGGCGAAGGCTCACTAATGCATTTTTGTCTAACAGTACTTTTTCGAAATCAATTTCGATCGCGCGGAGAATGTGCACTAAAGCCCAAGCACAGCCGCGCGCTTCATAGAAGACGTCATCGATTTCCAGCCAGGGCGTTTTGCGCTCCTGATAGCCCTCGCCTTGCGTGCTTTGCTCCGCATTTCGATCACCTGCGAGCCCAAGATCGAGAGATGGGCGCCCGACACTCTCACTCAAGCGACGCGACAGCCCACCGAGGCGATTCTCAACTTCAGAAAGCCATACACGCAGATTGTCTGCGCGCGCATAAAATTGTGCAGCAGGCTGCTGCGGATCAGATAGCCGGTTCAAGTAATCTTGCATCGCCTCAATACCTCGACGGTACTCTGTTTCGCTCGCCGGAAGCGCCCAACTATTATGGTCAAAATGGAACTGTGGCTCAGCGATTTTTAAACTCGAATCTTCCGAAGACTGGCTTTGCGAGCGACTGATATCTTTCCTAAAAACTCGCGACAAATCACGAACCTGCACTAAAACACCGTATTCCCAGTGGGCTATATTGTCGAGCCACAAACCTGGCGGAGCGATGTCGTTACTTATGTAACCTCCGGGTTTTTCCTGCAATACCTCAGCCAACTCAATCAGCACTGCCGTCGTCGTCACACCCGTTACCAAGCGGCCATTTTGCTCCGCTAACTGGGCTTGCGTAATATTTTCAACATCAAACAAATCAGGCTCACTACTCCACCACATACCAAGAATGATCGATATAACCAGATACAGCAGTACAGCGAGCAAAACAACACGACTAAAAAACTCTCCGAAATAATCAGAAAAATCTTCTCTGCGCTCCCTTACAAATTGACCCAACTTACTCATTACGCTCTTCCCTTACAAAACATCTCACTTACGCATTCAAACCTGACTCTTCGAAGCTCGCTAACCGCGGGCGCTCCCAGTAATAGCCCAGAGCAGTATCCACACCAACTGATTTCAGCTGAGCTAATTCGTGCTCCGTTTCCACGCCAATCGCAAGGACTTTAATGTTTTGACTATGTGCAATCTGCACTGCAGAGCGCAAGAAAAATTGATTATCCTGATTGACATGAATGTCGCGAACAAAACTCGAATCAATTTTAATCATCTTCACCGGAACACGCTGTATATACGAAAAGGGCACAGAAGAAATACCAAACCGATCAATTGCTAATGAAAACCCATATTTTTTTCCTAGCTCACACAAACGCATCATGACCGACTCACCAAACCCAAGCGCGTGCTCTGGCACCTCAAAGATTACCCGAGACAAGACCGCATGATGCTGATCTAACTGACTCTCTAACCAAGATGAGAAATGCTCATCAGCAATTGAAGCCTCCGATAAAGTAATGCTGTAGGCACATTCGTGAGATTCCGCTAACGCACTGAGTACTTTTTCAACAATCATCTTGTCAAATAGCACAGACAGTCCGAACCGCTTCGCCATTGGCAAAAAAATACCCGCCACAATTAACTGGCCTTCAACTTTGATCCGGGCTAATACCTGTTGATGAGAAAGCGTTCCAGTCTGAAGCTCGTAGACCGGTTGCTGATATAAAATTAATGCATTGTCGGCAAGCACTTGCTCAAGGATCGTCTTCCAATGATTTGCCTGACGGACCTCTTCTAAAGCATCCTGGGGATCAAGTTTTGCATAGCGTTGCCAGGCCGAAATTGATTGAGATTGCGCTTGCCTTAGCGCTAAATCTGCTTTCGATAACAACCCACTTAATTCATCTTTTGGCGCAACAGCGCTCAAACCCACATGCACTAAATCATCTTGCAGGGACTGCCTAAAATCAGGAATAGCGAGCAAACTAGATAGCAAAGCCGAGGCAAAACGGTCAATATCATCCCCTTCAAGATTGGGTAGAAATACTGAGAATTGCGCACCACTGCGCCGCGCAGCATAGGCTAAGTCGTACCCTGAGACCGCCTTTGCCAAGGTGTCGCCTACCGCTTTTAACAACTCGTCTCCCACATCTCGACCTTGCCGCTCGTTAACCGCCTCAAATTCGCCCAACATGACCAAGCCTAGAGCGCCCTGACGGACACCGTGATGAACATCGAGGTCGGCTTTCAAACGATTATCGAAACCTTCTCGATTAAACAAGCCGGTCAGCGGATCTAGGCGAGCTTGCTGACGCAAAGACTCGATTGAATCAAGCTGATCTGTAAAAACACGACCAAGGTTTTCTGACATACCATTAAGCGCCTGTGCAACCGAGCCCAATTCGCGCGTTGAAGGCTCTGCTAGCCTCGCATCAAACCCATTATGGCTGAGCGTTTTAGCATAGCGTTCCATATCTTCCAGGGGCCGCAGCAAAGATCTAAGCAGTGCATACAAAGCAAACAAACCAATTAGTAACACCGCTATGAACCAAAGCATTTGGGTCTGGAAGCGCTCCCACAACTTCAAATACGCAATATTGGCATTGCTTACTAAGCTCACCAACCCACGCTGCTTCCAACCACTTACAACCATGGCCTCTACCTGACTTTGCTCCATGGCTAACATTTGCGCAAACCAGCGCGGCGCCGCCTCACCCTCATACTGTAAAGACCTCTCAATCAGCACGTTACCCGACGCATCCGCATAGACCACGGATTGATAGTCACCGCTATCAAAAACCACATCGATCATACGCTCTGTTGCGATAAGATCACCTGCCACCACTACGCTTGAAATAGACAAACCCAAAGCCGTGGCTGCATCCTGCGCATGACTTTGCATCTGCTCTTCTAGGTAGGCCCGACCCAGGACGAAGCTGAGCACAAAGTTACCTAGCAATAGACATAGCAATAGCAAGCCCACCGAAAGGACGACCAGCTTTTTAAGTGAACGCTTGTTGTTTTTTTCTTTCATGATAAAAGCTTAGACCAAAAACCCACCTGACTTCGCATTTTAATTATGCCATATAGACAGATAAAAAATGTACGCAATAATGAATGCATAGAAACATGTAAATAGAGACCGAGCAAGCATACGGACGCAGTGAGAACCGAGGCACTGATCATGACTCAATCAACGCAGCGAGAAAAGCTGAAGCGACACTTCGCGCGACGCGCGACGACGCAAGCTCGTAGTGTGCTTGCCCAGTATAAACAGTGCACGCATCAGCATTGGAAAAACTGCGATAGCAATCAGGAGCTCATGGTGCAAGCAGACAAACTGACCCACTATGCTGAACGCTTCAGCTTGCCTAATTTGAAAGAATTGGGGCATCAAATTAGCTCACACCTTAAACTAAGTATTGATCCTCACCTTCCGAATCAAGCCACACAAATTGCGCTAGAAGAATGCAGTCAATCGCTTAGCCTCATGATCAAGCGTCGCAGTGACGATCAAGAATCAAATGACATACTTGACCGAACGTTTGCCAAACCACCCATTTATCTCGCCTTGAATGACCACCAATTTAGCCAAGGTCTCAGTGATCAATTACGCTTCTTTGGCTTTCGCTCAATCGCCTTTAGGCATCCCAATGAGTTTTCTGATGCACTGATGCATAGCCAAATAGAAACGGTCGTGGCCGATGTTGATTTTGGCGGCGAGAGATGCGGACTAGACGTTATTAAAGCAATACAAAACACCAAGACAAGGAAGTTCCCCGTCATTTTTATCAGTGCAAAAGATGACAGCCTGGACTTACGCCTAGCGACGTCGCGCGCAGGCGGCGAAGAATTTTGCTTCCAACCGAGCGATCCGGGACCACTTGTCGATAAAATAGAAAAATACTCACAATCAGACGGTAGCGAACCTTATCGCGTGCTCATCATTGATGATTCTAAATCTCAAGCCAAATATATTGAGAATATTCTCAATCGCGCCCAGATGCTGGCGCTCGCTGAATCAGATCCAACGCAAGCATTGGAACGCATTAAAACCTTCCAACCTGAGATTATTTTATTGGATATGTACATGCCAGTGTGCAGCGGCATGGAGTTAGCGCGCGTTATTCGCCAGCAAGCCCTGCATCATCAGCCACCCATCATTTATCTCTCCGCAGAAGAAGATTTAACGAAGCAAATCCACGCCATGAGCAATGGTGGCGATGACTTTCTTACCAAACCAGTCGCACCACAACATTTAGTTAGTACGATACAAAACCGAGCACGGCGCGCTCGCGCAATGCGGGCCGTTAGAACACATGACAATCTCACGGGCCTACACAACCATACACACACTATGCAACGGTTATCACTGGAAATCGAAACTGTAAAAAACACAAATCTACCACTTACTTTCGCGTTACTGGACATCGATAATTTTAGAGATATAAACCATCGGTACACACATGTGGGTGGCGACCAGGTCCTCAAAAGCCTCGCACTATTTTTAAAACAACGCTTGCGTAAATCTGACCACATTGGCCGCTATAATGGCGCCCGCTTTGCCATGATCCTGCCCGACACCAATGAGACAGAAGCAAAAATTATGTTGAACGAAATACGTGAGCGCTTTGCGCAACTAGAACAACATTATCGCGGTGAAGGTTTTTTTGCTCTCTTTAGCGCGGGCGTTACGAATTTCGACGGTGAATCATTAAAAACTTTTTGTGAACGCACGGAAAAAGCGCTCAGTACGGCTAAACGCAGCGGTCGAAATACGGTTCAAACCTCAAAATAAATCCCTCAAAGAGATTATTTTATTTAAAATAATTAACTTAAATTACGCAAATTTCGGCGAAAACACCGGTAAATAACAAAAACTTAACCCTATCAAACAAAGTTTTATTGCGTCACTGCAAGCAAGATCCTACACTTGTGTGATTCTATCTTGGTGTAACGAAACGCGTATTATGGCTTCACTTTTAGTCTTAAATGGCCCCAATTTAAACCTGCTTGGTAAACGCGAGCCCGAAATCTATGGGTCTGAAACGCTAGATGAGATTATGCAGTCACTTGAAGCGAGAGCATGCGAAAAGAGTCAACAGCTCGAACACTTTCAAAGCAATGCAGAGCATGAAATCGTCAATCGCATTCATCGCGCCCGAGACGAGGATGTAAAAATAATTATTATTAATCCAGGTGCGTTTACACATACCAGCATTGCTATTCGTGATGCATTGCTTGGTGTCTCAATTCCCTTTTACGAAGTGCATTTATCTAACGTACACGCACGTGAAGCATTTCGACAACATTCCTATTTTTCCGACCGTGCTATCGGGGTCATTTGTGGTCTCGGCAGCCTGGGCTACCACGCAGCATTAAATGCAGCGTGTCAGCAACTTTCCCGTGCTGAATAAGCCCTTACGCAGACGAGACTAAATTATGGATATTCGCAAAATAAAGAAGCTGATAGAACTTATTGAAGAGTCTGATGTTGAAGAGTTAGAAATTAAAGAAGGCGACGACTCAATAAAGATTTCGCGCCGCAAAACCGGAATGGCAGTCATGCCCGCATCCGTCGGCACGGCGATCGCAACACCACAGGCCATCGCACCAGTCGCAACCCCAGCTAACACTCCGGACACTAACGAAATTAGTGGTCATACCGTTAATTCACCAATGGTCGGTAGTTTTTACCGTTCGCCTTCACCCGATACAAAGCCTTTTGTAGAGGTGGGTCAAAGCGTAAAAGTGGGCGATGTACTGTGCATTGTTGAAGCAATGAAAATGATGAACCAAATCGAGGCAGACGTAAGCGGGGTGATTCAAGCGATCAATGTCGAGAATGGCGCACCCGTTGAATTCGACCAACCTTTATTCGTGATTGCATAAGCACTTGAGGGCAACGAAATGCTGAAGAAAGTGCTGATAGCTAATCGGGGGGAAATTGCCCTGCGCGTTTTGCGTGCATGCAAAGAGATGGGTATTCAAAGCGTTGCCGTGCACTCTAAAGTTGATCGAGACCTAATGCATGTCAGGCTGGCCGACGAGTCGGTATGTATCGGCGGCAATAGTCCAGTAGAAAGCTACCTCAATATCCCGTCTATTATCAGTGCGGCAGAAGTCACTAATTCCGAGGCAATTCATCCGGGCTATGGCTTCCTGGCTGAAAATGCTGACTTTGCCGAGCAAGCAGAGAAAAGTGGATTTACGTTTGTGGGCCCAACGGCCGATGTCATTCGTTTAATGGGCAATAAGGTGTCTGCCATTCAAGCTATGCGCTCAGCAGGCGTGCCGACTGTCCCCGGATCAGACGGTCCACTGACAAATAATCTTGATCGCACACGCTCCATTGCACAAAAAATCGGGTATCCCGTGATGATCAAAGCGGCCTCTGGAGGCGGTGGCCGCGGTATGCGCGTTATACATAACGAGAAGGAACTCATCCAGGGCATTGATCTGACTCAGCAAGAAGCAAAAGCCGCGTTTGGTGATGGCACCGTTTATCTGGAAAAATTTCTAAGCCACCCACGCCATGTGGAAGTGCAAGTTATTGCCGATGGGCAAGGAAATGCGATTCATTTAGGTGATCGAGATTGCTCACTGCAGCGCCGCCATCAAAAAGTAATTGAAGAAGCACCGGCCCCCAACATCGATGCAGAAGCGCGCACTAAAGTGCACTCCGCCTGTGTTAAAGCATGCCTAGATATTAACTACCGGGGTGCGGGCACATTCGAATTTCTTTACCAAGATGGTGAATTTTACTTCATTGAAATGAATACCCGCGTACAAGTTGAGCATCCTGTTACTGAGATGGTCACCGGTTTCGACATTGTGAAAGAACAGTTGATGATTGCCGCAGGACAACGACTGTCCCGCGCACAAGACGAAATCCGTCTCAAGGGTCATGCAATTGAATGTCGTATTAATGCTGAAGACCCCGTAAGTTTTATGCCGAGCCCTGGGGTGGTCAACCAATTCCATGCCCCAGGCGGTATGGGCGTACGTGTAGACTCGCACTTATATAGTGGCTATACCGTGCCGCCGTTTTACGACTCTCTTATCGCCAAAGTGGTCTGCTTAGGAGACAGCCGAACATCTGCACTCAATCGCGTACGCAACGCGTTAGATGAGATTGTAATTGACGGCATTAACTCGAACATCCCGCTTCATCAGCGCTTGGCAAGAGACAAAAACTTTAGCAACGCAGAATTCAACATTCACTATCTGGAAAAACTGCTCGGACAAAACTAAGCGATGTGCAGGCGCCTCGCCGGAAGGATCACTATGAATTGGATACAGATTCGCGCTCAAGTAGCCCCAGCCGCTATTGAGGCGTTAGAAGAGGGCCTGCTCGCCGCGGGCGCTGTCGCAATTACAATGGAAGACGGCGCTGACCAACCCTTACTAGAACCTGATTTGGGTACCACACCGGTTTGGGACAACACGGTTATCACTGGCCTATTTGAATCCGATACCGATACAAAAGAAGCAACGTTAATCACCAAAAACGTGTTTACCACATTATGTTCAAACGAATTTCCACTTTTAAATATCGATTTTCTAGAGAATGAAGACTGGACACGTAAATGGATTGAAAACTTCAAAGCCATCTCCTTTGGAGACCGGTTATGGATTTGCCCAAGCTGGTGCGCACCGCCAGAACCCGACGCGGTAAACTTAATGCTCGATCCGGGGCTGGCGTTTGGTACCGGCACTCATGCCACCACCGCGCTCTGCCTTAGATGGCTAGACCAAGCTGATTTAATCGGTAAAACGGTTATCGATTATGGTTGCGGGTCAGGCATACTTGGAATCGCCGCGATTCTTCTCGGCGCAGAGAGAGTCATCGCTGTCGATAACGATCCACAAGCTTTACAAGCCACGTTGTTAAATGCCAAACGAAATAAGGTTGCGACTAAAAAAATAGAGGTCTTTTTTCCTGAAAATTGTCCAGATGTTAACGCGGACATAGTGTTAGCAAATATACTCGCTAAGCCTCTTTATGCGCTCGCTGAGACCTTGGTCAATTTCTTACCTGTAAGCGGACAACTTGTGTTATCTGGAATTCTGGAGGCGCAAGCGTACGACTTAAACGCACACTATGCGAAACTATGCGATATGAGCGAGCCCGTATTCGAGGGCGACTGGAGCCGTCTTTCGGGTAAGAAAAAATAACGCTGTGCAATACATTGCAGTGCATCAAAAAACGCTACACTGTAAGAACAAGCGTTCGCTGATAAGATTTATATTTTAACGACAGGATTCATTTCGCGGCAATGACAAACGAACAGCTCACGCGTTGCCCTCACTGCAAGGCAACCTTTAAGGTCACTAACGATCAGCTTGAAGCGGCGGGCGGAAAGGTACGCTGCGGTGCCTGCATGAACGTATTTGATGCCTTAGCCTACATCTTTAGTGAGCGAGAGGAAATTCCGCAAAGCGACTCGGTAGAAAAAACCCCACCTAAAATCAAGACGCCAGCTCAATCGCCTCCGCCAGAAAATCTTGACGCCTCCAGCCACTTTAACGAAGAGCTCATCCAAGATGACCCAGAATTTGATGAGCTTGACCACTCCACAAACAGCCTCTCTGCTGAACTTAGCGACTCCATCATGGCTATTAATAAAGAGCCGACCTCCTCACATTACCCAAGCGATGCGGACAACTTTGAAGCCGCGGCTGATGAAAGTTGGACAGAAAAAATCCTAGAAGAGCTCAATGAGGAGGAAAATCTCAGCACAGAAGGTAAACGCGAGCCCTCTCTTGGTCGCGAACTAACCGCTGAGAACATATCTGCTGACGCACAGTCACCCGCAGATATTATTGAGGCTGCCACCAATGAAGCGGAGGCAATTAATTTTCTATATGAAGATGATCGCGGAGAATCACAGAAGAGCTTTGCGCGTAAAGCCTTTGTGTTTACTTTATGCGGCGGTCTTCTACTGTTGTTAATTGCACAAGCTAGCTGGTTTCATTACGAGAAACTTGCAAGATATCCATTGCTTGCGAAAGGGTTTACGTTTGTTTGCGAGCATCTCAATTGCGCGCTACCTGAACTCGCGGATATTACAAAAATACGCAGCCATAATCTTGTCGTAAGAAGTCATCCAACTACGCGTAACGCCCTGATAGTGGATGCAGTAATAACCAATCATGCAGAATTCGATCAAGCCTTCCCTGACTTAGCGCTCTACTTTTCTGACCTCAACAATCAAGTTATTGCGCAACGCATCATCTCACCAGAGAAATATCTATCCCCCGAAATTCTCGCTTGGCAAAAAATGCCAAGACAAGAGCCAATCCATATCTCTCTTGAGTTAGTTGATCCCGGAAAAGAAGCCGTCAATTATAAGCTCCGTTTTTTCCCACAAAAAACAGGCAGCCGCAATTAAACGCGAACGCTTTGTCGATCAAAAGTCAACCAGTAAGCACAAAATATAACCAAAAAATCGCCTTTCACCGTCTCGACTTTGCAGGTATTATCTGCCGTCCGAAATCGAACCACTTTGGCATACAGCATTTGTTAACGATAGGCACTTACCAACTCAGCAATCGGCTGATTCTAGCCCCTATGGCAGGCGTCACGGATCGTCCATTTCGCGTGCTGTGTCGAGAGCATGGTGCGGCGCTTGCTGTGTCTGAAATGGTTATTGCCGATCCTAGCTTTTGGAACACACGCAAATCTAGGCACCGTCTTGACCATACAGGTGAAACCGCGCCTATTTCGATCCAAATTGCAGGGGGCGACGCTGAAATGCTTGCTGAGTCGGCGCGGCAAAACGTAGAGCAAGGCGCGCAGATTATTGATATTAATATGGGCTGCCCAGCAAAAAAAGTATGTAACAAAGCTGCGGGCTCTGCTTTGATGAAAGACGAATCGCTGGTCGAGCAGATTCTTGACGCCGTCGTTAAGGCCGTGAATGTTCCGGTCACGTTAAAAATACGCACCGGCTGGAGTCGAGAAAATATGAATGCACTGACCGTCGCTAAAATTGCCGAACAAGCGGGCATTCAGGCACTCGCGATCCATGGCCGAACGCGCGCTTGTGCATACAAAGGTGAAGCAGAATACGACACCATTGCCACAGTAAAGCAATCACTTAGCATCCCGGTGTTAGCTAACGGCGATATTGATAGCCCAGAAAAAGCGAAATATGTACTCGACCATACCAACGCAGATGGCTTACTGATTGGGCGCGCCGCACAGGGGCGACCATGGATATTTAATGAGATCAATCATTTTTTGACGCATGGAGAACATGCACCAGAAAAAACTCTGAATGAACAGCGCGCTATTATGCTGCGCCACGTATCAGAGCTACACGAATTTTACGGTGAAGTTATGGGCGTCCGAATTGCTCGCAAGCATCTAGCTTGGTACTTGAAAGAGCAAGAAGACGGTATTTCTTTCCGCAAAATATTTAACCAAATAGAAACACCGAAACCTCAGCTCGACGCAATTAACGCCTACTTCGAGCGAGCATATAACCAAGGAGAAAAAGCAGCATGAGTTCTGAACTGCTAGCTGATCAACACGACACTTCAACCTCTAGCTTTAACGTTGCCCCAGAGGGCGGATCTACATTGCGTGACGAAGTTGAAAAGGCATTAAGCAATTATTTTTCACAACTAGACGGAGCGCCTGTTACAGACGTTTACCAATTAGTGCTTTCAGAAGTTGAGGCTCCTTTACTAGAACAGGTGCTTAAATACACGCGTAATAACCAAACCAGAGCCTCAGAGCTACTCGGTCTAAACCGCGGTACTTTGCGCAAGAAACTGAAACAGTACGGCTTATTGTAGACATTATATAGATACCGAAAAGGGCGAGTTTATTCTCGCCCTTCCTATTTCTAAGCATTTGAAAACTTGACCGGAAAGACAAAGATGAGCAAAACCACAAATTTCGTCAAAGTAAAACGCGCACTTATCAGCGTTTCAGATAAGCGCGGCATTGTCGAATTTGCCCAAGAGCTTGCCGCAATGAATGTCGAAATCCTCTCGACTGGCGGCACCTATAAGCTTCTCCGTAACAACAACATTGCAGCGGTAGAGGTATCAGACCATACCGGATTCCCTGAAATGATGGATGGTCGTGTAAAAACGCTTCATCCAAAAATCCATGGCGGTATTCTGGGTCGCCGAGGAACAGACGAGGTCGTAATGGATGCGCATAACATTGCACCCATCGATATGGTAGTTGTCAACCTTTACCCTTTCCAAGATACGGTTGCCAATCCTGACTGTAGTCTTGAAGATGCGATTGAAAATATTGATATTGGCGGGCCGACCATGGTGCGTGCAGCCGCAAAAAATCATGCGCACGTAAATATCATTGTAAATGCTTCTGACTACACCCAAATACTCGATGAGATGCAAACAAACAATGCGGCCACATCGCTAGAAACGCGTTTTGACCTGGCTATCAAAGCGTATGAGCACACGGCGGCCTATGATGGAGCGATTGCGAATTACTTTGGTCAATTAGTACCCGGTGGAAGCAAAGCCTTTCCACGCACGTTTAATCTGCAATTTCAAAAAGCACAAGACATGCGTTACGGCGAAAACCCTCATCAGGCCAGTGCGTTTTATATTGAAACCTCAGGTGACACAGCCTCAATAGCGCGCGCAGAGCAACTGCAAGGCAAAGCACTGTCATACAATAATATTGCCGATACAGATGCCGCGATAGAGACCGTTCGTCTTTTTGAAAACCCTGCGTGCGTCATCGTTAAGCACGCGAACCCTTGCGGCGTTGCCGAATCAGACGATTTAATGAATGCCTATGAACAAGCCTACGCAACTGACCCGGAATCTGCATTCGGCGGTATCATTGCCTTTAATAGAGAGCTCGATACTCAAACGGCCCAAACCATCGTTGACCGACAATTTGTTGAAGTGATCATTGCGCCGAGTGTAGCAGAGGGCGTTACCGACGTGGTCGCGGCAAAGAAAAATGTACGACTGCTTATCTGTGGTGACTTGGAGGCTGCAAAAACAGCATTTGATTATAAGCGCGTCAATGGTGGCTTGCTGGTTCAACAACGAGACTTGGCGCTTGTCTCGCTTAGTGACTTGAAAATAATGTCTAAACGCCAACCGACGCCAACCGAACTGACCGACATGCTATTCACCTGGAAAGTTGCAAAGATGGTCAAATCCAACGCTATTGTTTATGGGAAAGACAGCCAAACAATTGGGGTAGGCGCAGGCCAAATGAGCCGTGTAAACTCAGCAAGGATCGCGGCGATCAAGGCTGAGCATGCCGGCCTAGAAGTGACCAATTCAGTGATGGCCTCAGATGCATTCTTCCCTTTTCGGGACGGAATCGACAATGCAGCGAAGGTGGGTATTAGCTGCGTGATACAGCCTGGCGGTTCAATGCGTGATCAAGAGGTGATTGATGCCGCAGATGAACATAATATGGCCATGGTTTTCACAGGAATGCGGCACTTCCGTCATTAATTGGTGTAAACAGTATTGAAGCTTTTCCTCGCCCTGCTATAGTCGACGTTCCGTAAAAAGAATATCGAGTTGTAGGCGAGGAAATTGTGTCTGAATATATGCGAGTTAAAGTACGCGGATACCATCTAGATCAACATGGGCATTTAGACCATGGTGGTTACATGATGTTTCTCGAGGAAGCTCGCTGGTCTCTTTTTGAAAGCTACAACTCCGTCGAGTTTTTTTCGCAGCTCAAACTCGCATTGACTATCGTAAATAGCAATATCGATTTCCACCGACCATGTATTTCCGGTGATCGCCTCGAAATACAGACGAAAGTGACAAAAATCGGCAGATCAAGTTGCATAGTAAAGCAAAGTATCTATTGCGAGAATGACAATAAATTGGTCGCCGAGGCCACCAATACCTTTGTGCTGATGGATAAGTCAACACGCACAGCAGTGCCCATAGAAGGTAAAACACGCGATAAGCTCGAACAACTTACCGAACTCTTCTAACGATATTGACTTTCACCCCCTCACAATCTCCGGTATCCTTCGGCCATATTTTTATTGCACTGGGTTTTAATAGTCATGAACGTTTTGGTTATCGGTAGCGGCGGCCGTGAACACGCTCTCGCATGGAAACTTGCACAAGATTCAAAAATCAATACGGTTTATGTTGCACCGGGCAATGCGGGGACGGCGCTCGACAAGAAATTAGTGAATGTCAGCCTTGATCCAATGGATTTCAATGCACTATCTGACTTCGCCATCAAAAACAACATAGCCTTGAGCATCGTCGGTCCAGAAGCACCACTTGTTGAGGGAATTGTTGATCACTTCAACGCAAAAGACCTCGCGTGTTTCGGGCCCAGTCAAGGTGCCGCACAACTTGAAGGTTCGAAAGCCTTTACCAAAGACTTTCTTGCTCGGCACAATATTCCAACTGCTGACTATCAAAACTTTACGGAGCTTGAGCCCGCACTCGCGTATCTCAAAGAAAAGGGTGCACCGATTGTTGTGAAAGCGGACGGTTTGGCGGCAGGCAAAGGCGTCATCGTAGCTGAAACACTTAAACAGGCTGAAGACGCAGTCGAAGATATGCTCTCGGGCAACGCCTTTGGCGACGCCGGGTGCCGCGTGGTAATCGAAGAGTTTCTCGATGGTGAAGAAGCAAGTTTTATCGTTATTGCTGATGGACAAAACTGCTTACCCATGGCGACCAGTCAAGACCATAAACGTGTCGGTGATAAGGATACGGGACCGAATACCGGCGGCATGGGCGCGTACTCCCCTGCGCCCGTGGTAACGGCCGAAGTACATCAACGTATTATGGAGCAAGTTATTGAACCAACAATCGCTGGCATGGCGGCAGAGGGCAACGATTACACGGGCTTTCTCTATGCTGGATTAATGATTTCCAGTGATGGTCAACCAAAGGTTATCGAGTACAACTGCCGATTTGGCGATCCTGAAACGCAACCTATTATGATGCGTTTAAAGTCAGATCTAGCCCCACTTTGCCAAGCTGCAATAGCCGGCAACTTAGCAGGCATACATACAGATTGGGATGCGCGCGCCGCTGTGGGAGTAGTGCTGGCTGCGGGCGGTTACCCAGCTCATTATGAAAAGGGCCTGCCTATTAGCGGCCTAGGCAATGTCGAAAATGAAAGTCAGAAAATTTTCCATGCAGGCACAAAACAGATTAATAACGAAATTTGCACAAACGGCGGGCGCGTGTTGTGTGCAACGGCCTTAGGAGTAAGTGTGAGTGACGCGCAGCGCAAAGCGTATGAGCTCGCTCAGAGCATTGCATGGCAAGATATGTTTTACCGCAAAGATATCGCTTTTCGGGCCATCGCGCGCGAGCAAGCTGTTAAATAACCCCCCTGCGCGCCTCTTATTAAGGGGGCGCTGCATTACTCATGTTTTTTGGACATATTATCTCTAAGCACCGCTAAATTGCGCGAGCAATCGTCGCTATTAGCGCCTCACTTTCGGCCCAATCAATGCACGCATCAGTCACCGAACGGCCATAATCAAGGTCGTTGGAGATATTCTGGCGACCGCTTTTCAGATGACTTTCAAGCATTAAACCCCGAATCACCTTGCAACCACTCGCCAATTGCTTAGCAACATTCTCTACGACGTTCGCCTGTTTTGTGTGATCCTTACCGGAATTCTCATGACTACAATCTACCATCACACTTTCAACTAAACCGGCAGCATTAAGCGCCTTCTTAGCCTTCGCGACATGCAGCGCGTCATAATTGGTTCCATGTTTACCGCCCCGCAACACGACCTGTCCTGCAGTATTTCCTCTTGAGCGAACGACACTGACTTGTCCATTAACGTCAGCACCGAAAAAAACATGTGGGTTCGCGGCCGATCGTAAGGCATTGATTGCCACATCTAAACCACCGTCAGTCCCATTTTTAAAACCCACGACACATGGCAAAGCACTGGCTATTTCTCTATGGGTCTGCGATTCCGTTGTTCGCGCGCCAATCGCAACCCAGGAAATCAGATCATCGAAATACTGAAACGCCAGAGGGTTTAAGACTTCCGTAGCGATCGGCAAACCCATTTCTGTAATTTTGACAAGCAAGTTACGGCTGCGATCTAGTCCGCGAGCAAGATCGTTTGAACCATCCATATCTGGATCATACAACATCCCCTTCCAACCGACGGTCGTGCGCGGTTTTTCTAGATAGGTGCGCATAACCAACAAAAGCTTGTCTGCATATCTCGCCTGCAAAGCGCGTAAATGCTCGGCATATTCAAGAGCAGCTGTATCACAATGCAAAGAACAAGGCCCCATCACCACAAGCACCCGCGGATCTTTCCCTGTAATTACATTACGAATAGCTCGACGCTGCTCCGCGATTCTGTCGTGTAGCTGAGAGCTAACAACATAGGTTTGCTTCAGAATAGCGGCACTAGGCAGCGCTGTTGTCATGCAAACAGTTTCCTCGTCATTATCGGTCACCGGAGCCTGTGAGTTCTGTGCTTGGCCAATCATGATTCATTCCACTTATCTTGAAGATTAAAAAACCCCGGTAAGGAGGGCCTTCCGAGGTTTTTCGAGAGGCCTTTTTGCTACCGGCCTCTTTAGAATTGTTACTAAACTTAAGACACAGATAGCGCTTGGTAATAACCAAAATAAAAGCTAAAGTGCCACGCCAACGCCTGCCCACAAGTTTCCTTGCGCGCGGGTGCGTCTTGCTTTATGTTTTGTTGTTTAGTATTCGTCATGGTTGCATGCTAAACCCTGCAAGTAGGTTTTGTAAACACTCAATCCTAAATTCCTAACAAAGTTCACAATATTCTAGGTGATTCTCTTGGCTCTTGATCCGATTTTTTTAACCCAAATTTATGAGCTCGCACTCAATACCGCGAAAGAAGCCGGTGCATTAATAAAAGCTAAACGGAACAACGGCAACCTAACAAACCAGTACAAAGGTGCCCATGAGCTGGTTACGGATGCCGATATTGCCGCAGACCAACTCATTATTAACCGTATTCGCGCTGTATTTCCACAGCATCGCTTCCTGACTGAAGAAACCTATAATGACACGTCTGAAAGCCATGACCTGAGTACACCTATTTGGATAATTGACCCTATCGATGGCACGGTAAATTATGCACATGGACACCAAATGGTCGCCGTATCAATCGCTTTTGCATGTGAAAACGAGGTACAAATAGGGCTAGTTTATAACCCATTTATGGACGAAACTTTTAGCGCAATAAGGGGGCAAGGCGCGCATTTAAACGGTTGCAAAATTAAAGCTAGCCAGGAAACTAATTTACGAAAAGCGCTAGTCGCAACCGGGTTTCCCTACGATAAAAGTGGTGTCGCCCCCATCATTCAACGTGTTGCGAAGATTCTCATGCATTGTCAGGACTTACGCCGGTTAGGCAGTGCCGCTTTAGATATCTGCTGGGTCGCATGTGGTCGCTTAGATGTGTATTTTGAATCGCTTAGTCCCTGGGATTTCGCAGCTGCCAGGCTTGTCGCTCATGAAGCTGGCGCTCAATGCGGTCATTTCGGCCACAAACCCACAGACATACCAGCATGTATTTACCCAAACGACTTATTAATTGCCAGCCCGGCTCTATTCGAAAAAACGCGCGAATTACTTAGGGAAGCATCTGGCTATTGAGAAGCTTCGGAAACGCATCGCCACTAAAGTCGGAAATTCACTATTGAAATAAGCCCGACACCAACAACGGCCAATGGGTAGTCCAATGCTCCGTTGGCTTTATTTTAAATTCACTACGCACATATTGATGAATACGGCCCTCGACATTGACGAGCAGTAGATTCGCACCCGCTGCGGTCGTCATCCGTAATTTTTTTGCTTCCGTCACCTCTGCGTCACGAATCACTTGTTTGAACTCAATTTCTAACCGTGCAAAAAACTGTTCGGCGCGCGCACGAATCTTTGCGTTCTCGCCCGCTAATGCATCGCCGACAATAATACGGCACATACCGCGATTACGTTCTGCAAACGCAAGCACCAGCGTAAGCATTTTCTGCAAGCGGTCTATGCTGTTATCTGATTCTTGATTAATACGTTTCGTGCGAGAAAATACGGTTTCCTCAATAAACTCAATCAAACCTTCAAACATCTTTCCTTTACTCGGAAAATGGCGATATAACGCCGCCTCGGTAACGCCAACCTCAGCCGCTAGTTTTGCAGTGGTAATACGCTCACCTGGTTTTTCTTCGAGCATCGTTGCAAGCACTTGTAAGATTTGATCCCGACGGCTTACTTTGTCACTTTTTTTTATCGTCATGTCCTTTTGCCCTTTTTTAAATTAAGCCATCAATCGGGGAAGAGGCCGACGCATACAATTTGCGTGGCATACGCCCTGCCAAATGCGCTTCGCGACCGCTCTCAACGGCGAGCTTCATGGCTTTGGCCATTCGTACAGGACTACTCGCCGCGGCAATAGCCGTATTCATTAAAACACCATCGCATCCTAGCTCCATCGCTATCGTTGCATCAGACGCTGTCCCAACACCGGCATCAACCAACACAGGCACCTGAGCATTTTCCAAAATCATCTGAATATTGTAAGGGTTCCGAATACCTAATCCACTGCCAATCGGCGCACCTAAGGGCATCACCGCGACGCAACCCATCTCCTCTAGCTCTCGCGCAATCAGCGGATCATCAGTGGTATAGACCATCACCTTAAAACCATCGTCTATCAGCGTCTTTGCGGCGCTTAAGGTTTCAACTACATTCGGGTAAAGTGTTTTTTGATCGCCGAGCACCTCGAGTTTCACTAGATCATGCCCATTCAATAACTCACGCGCTAACCGACAGGTTCGCACCGCGTCGTCAGCGGTATAACATCCTGCTGTATTGGGTAAAATCGTAAACTCTTCCGGCGGCAGAATCTCTAGTAAATTCGGCTCATCTTTCGATTGCCCGATATTCGTTCGTCGCACCGCTACTGTAACAATCTGCGCACCGCTTGCCACAATTGCTTCACGCGTTTCCTCTAAGTCTTTATATTTACCGGTACCAACCAATAAACGGCTAGCATATGGTTTTCCGGCAATCACGAGTTGTTCTGAATTAATCACACGTTTTTCCTCAACGGCTTACCCACCACCAATCGCTTGTACCACTTCTACCGTGTCACCTTCTTTCAAAAAGGTGATCGCATGCTCGGCTTTGGGAATTATTTCTAAATTTACTTCTACAGCATAACGCTGACCTGTCAACGCTAGCTGCTCAACGAGGAGCGCTAGACTCAGATCTGCATCAATTTCTTTCGCTTCACCATTTAATTTAATCACCATCTTCATGAGACCGACCGTTACTCCTTAATTTTTGACGAAACACAGCCACCAACAAAAGCAACCACGCCAAAATAAAACATACACCACCAATTGGCGTAACTGCCCCCCACCAGTTGATCTGGGTGATTGCGAGCATATAAAGACTGCCGCTAAAAAACACAATACCCATCGCCATGAGACTACTTGCGATCATCCAAACCTTTTGATGTGCAACATCGACTGACTGTTGCCAGTAACTGGCCAACCACAGTAGCGCCAGCGAATGAAACATCTGGTATTCAACGGCCGTTTGATAGGTATGCCTACTTGTTTCATTCAATACTGCTTTTAGGGCATGCGCCCCAAACGCGCCAATCAGCACGCACAACAACGCACTTAACACAGCTAACAACAAAAAACGGTTCGCCCAAGGACTTATCAAGAGTTTTCCCAACTAAACTTCAATTCCGAAATCATTTATTTTTCGCAGTTGTAATGGGTACGCTGCCCATTATCTAGATTTAATGCTGTTAAGCAGCCACCCCATACACATCCCGTATCAAGTGCCTGAAATTGCGCTTTATTGGTCTCCCCATTGATGGCGGCCCAAT
The DNA here is from genome assembly GCA_913020245.1 of uncultured Oleiphilus sp. Lineage (GTDB taxonomy): Bacteria > Pseudomonadota > Gammaproteobacteria > Pseudomonadales > Oleiphilaceae > PZPK01. The sequence goes on along the minus strand of CAJWAD010000033.1, from coordinate 3,602 downwards.
GCCCAAATACTATTTGAGCATCATGCGGTGGCGAATAATCAAACCACGGAGCAAAACCTTTTGGTCCAGCGTCCACATTCTCTTTTGCGGCGAATTCCAGCGCACCGTCCTTACGGATGAAACGCATACGAGTAAAGTAATTGGTGATTACCCGCAGACGCTCGACACCCACAAGACTTTCATTCCAAGATGACGGTTCATTGCCGTACATCTGATCAAAATAATCACGCGCATTACTGCCCGCTAAAACTTCATTGACCTCTTTGGCGAAGCCAAGAGCTTGCTTGATAGACCAAATATGAGGCACGCCTGCGTGACTCATCAAGGTGTGGCGTGATTTATCATAATGCAATAAAGGCTGGGCTTTTAACCACGCCATTAATGTTGCGCAATCCTCTGCATCAAACACTTCACCAAGGGTATCGTTCTTCTTAAGTGAGTGCTCACTACCATAATAACAAGCAAGCATATGCAAGTCATGGTTTCCCAACACGATCTTCGCATTTAGCGCCTTCGCCTTACGCAAACATGACAACGACTGAGAGCCCCGATTAACTAAGTCTCCCGCTAGCCAGAGCTGGTCTTTATTACTGTTATAATCGAGTTTGTTGAGCAATCCCTCAAATGCATCGAAGCATCCTTGTAAATCACCTATTGCATACGTCGCCATGCGCTAATTCTTCTTGTATATACGTATAAAATTATTCGAAGGTAGCGGCACTTGCTCATACCAGTCGAAGCCTGCTTGGCTCGCAACCTTATCCAACCATTGAAAATCTTTGATACCGCTTTTAGGGTCTCGGGCTTCTAACCAGTCTTGTAAGCCACGATTACCCTCGCTAGTAAACTCTCCATCATCATTAAACGGACCGTAAACCGCAAAATAACCACCATACAGTAAGGCTTTTGCCGCACATTTGACAAGCGACGCGGCAATCTCAGACGAAACAAAATGCAGTGTATTAGCGGTAAACACTAAATCGTAAGCTTGCGCGTTTAAGTACGGTTCGTTGTCAAGTGCCACCACATCCAAGACTATCGGAGACGGCATTGGCACATGGGCAGCGGCTACCCAAGCTTGCATCCCATCAAGTTTGTCTTCCGTATCACTGCATTGCCAGCAAATACTGGGCTCGCGCTCTGATACATAGACCCCATGCTGCCCAGTGCCGCTGCCCAGCTCAAGCACCTGACTTCGAGCCAAAAAACGGGGATAAAGTGCCCGATAAATGGCTTCTTGATTGCGGTCTGCTGAGGGGGTAGCTGGGAGAGGCTGTATAACCTTGTTATTACCGAATGAGTCACACTTCATACGGGAGCGGATCCATCAATCCATTCTCTGCAAAGGCTTCCAAGCGCTCCTGACAGGCACCACATTTTCCGCAGGCTTTCTCGCGCCCCTTGTAACATGTCCAACTTTTGGAATAGTCTAAGTTCATTGCCAAACCTTTGGCTAAAATCTCAATCTTGGTCAGATCGATAAAAGGGGCAAATACTGAGATCTCTTCATAATTAGCGACTTTTGACACGGCCGACATTTTTTCAACAAATTCCGGTCGACAGTCTGGATATATCGCATGGTCGCCGCCATGCGCACCATAATAAACCGCCTCGGCGCCGACCGATACCGCATAACCAATCGCTAGAGAAAGCATTATCATATTACGATTGGGCACTACCGTAGACTTCATGCTCTCTTCCTCATAGTGGCCATCCGGAATTTCGATATCGTCCGTTAACGACGAACCAAGCAATAGCTGGTGAATCGCAGTAATATCAACCACCTTATGCGGTATCGCCAGTTCGTCACAGACCTTTTGTGCATAATGCAATTCTTTTGAATGCTTCTGCCCATAATTAAACGACAGGGCATATACCTGAATGCCACTTTGCACCGCTTCGTTAACGATCGTAAACGAATCCATCCCACCCGAATAAATAACTACGACTTTTTGACTCATGACTCCCCCCCAAGTAAGCGCCATTTTACGCAGCCATACGCGCTCCTCCAAGAAAAAAATCCAAAGATGTATGCCAAGCGCTTTGCGCTAGCTCTCATGCTAGAAAATATTTTTTCTGAGAGGCGAACATTGATTGAACTCCACTGCTGCTCTCGCTAACATGCTGGCTCCATAACCGCTGCGTGGAATGAATCGCATAATGACTAACGAGTTCCCAATTTTCATCGACTTTGAGGCATCTAGCTTAGATCTCATCATGAGCTATCCCATAGAGGTTGGTATTTGTCTGGCCGACGGTGAAGTGCATTCTTGGCTCATCAAACCGCATGTCATCTGGCAAGACTGGTCATTAAAAGCCGCGCGTATTCATGGTATTTCACAAGAAGAATTGCAAGAGAACGGCACCGATATTCAGGAAGTTGCGGAAAAGCTCAACGTATTACTGGCGGGTAAGGAGTTATACTGTGACGCGTGGACTTTTGATAGCTTTTGGCTACATCGTCTTTACAAAGCGGCAAAAATGAAACCTAGCTTTCATCTTGAATCAATCAGTGTTTTGCTTAACGAAGACCAAGTTGCTCACTGGCAAGATGTGCATGATAAAGCGATTGCAGAGGTCAATCTGGTGCGCCATCGTGCGGCCAATGACGCTGTTATTCTGCATGAAACATGGAAACGCTTACACACCAAGTAACTGCGGACTAAGAAAAAGTAGCCCACCGATGCTAATTCTTCTTTGCCTCGATAATTGACTAGACAATCTATATCGGGCCTTGTAAACGAACAGGTAATAATGCGATACAAAACATTAAAACTACTCACCATCTTAACGGGCACAGCGCTGCTGCCTGCTTGTGATCCATCATTCCAAAGCACCTCGGATAAGTGCGCTAAGAATGAAGATATCTCGGTCATCATTGCTGCTCCTTCCTTAGCGGTCAATTTCTTAGCGGTCGAAAATGGCGCGGACGAATATGAGCTCTATCTCCAAGACATACTGGTCGCACTAGAACCACAAACCACTGATAGTTTGTCAACAGACGAACAAGCGGCACTCGCCTCTGTAAAAGCGATTATTAACGACTTCCTCGACTATGATGAGAGCGCTGGCACCGTGAACGCTGCCAACAACATCCTAGATTTCTTGGAATCACTGATTGCAACAACTGACCCAGAAAAAGAAGTTGAATTGTTCGCCATTGCTAAGAGACAAATAGCAACAGGCATTAACGCAGATAATGACTTCTGCAGCTATAGCACCCGAAACATCGTCATTAATGACGGGAGTGATAAGGCTAACCCAATCGCGTTTGCGGAATGGTCAATCAGCTACAGCCCATTCACACAAATTGTGCAGCAATCTGTTTTGATCTCAGAAATTCAAGATGATTTAGATTCTTCAGAGGCGCGTCAAAACCTCCCTTTCGTCGGGTTTTACCAGGCCGAGGCCGACCAATTCAAAGCAGTAGGCTTTACGCAGCCGATACTTCGGCAGGCAATAATGAATGGCGCTGATTTGACCAGTAATTTTGTAATCGATGATGGGCGAGACAATAAATTGGGCCAAATCGCTTATGAGCAGATCGACTCCTTCTGTGATCCGGATCAAAGTAGTTTCGACCCAGGTATTTCAAACACTTT
>CAJWAD010000032.1 GCA_913020245.1 uncultured Oleiphilus sp. | reverse complement strand
ACTTCATCGCCAAATTTAGCTGAACGCTCATAATTCACAGCTGAATTCTCAACTAAGCTGCCTAAATTTGTTCTAGCAAGTGTCTCATCAATTACATCAAACTTTGCCCATGAGGCCGCATAATCAAATTCAGTAACCGTTAAGCAAGTGCCGTTAATTGCAACGCTCGCGCCCCGCTGAATTCCCTCAAGTGCATTGACTGGAAATTCAATCGTAAATGTATTGAAGTTTTCTGTTGAAAATATAGATTTTATGTTCGCTTTACCTTGGACAATACCGGTAAACATAGTTAACTCTCGTAGCTTGATGTCTGAGGCTCGATTATAAACAACCAAAAAATGAAAGGCTCTAAAGAATTAGAGTGATTAGCCGTTATTTACTTTGTATAGACCTTAAGTTTGCATAAGCTTTTTTTAATTTGGTAATTTTCTAACGGCACAACGTTTCAGATGGATGGACTCGGTAAAACAGATGAGCTGAAAAAAACGCTCAATCGCGGCATTGATAGTAAAGCTACGTCTGGTAAAACAGACTCCGAGATGCCACGCAAACCGAGCGCTGAGACCTCTCTTAGCCGCAGAAAAACAATCGATCGCCGTGATCCGGATGTTAAAACTAAACGCGTGCCGGTTGAAGACAGGCGTAAACAAGGCCGTCGGCGTAGCACATCTGCTAACAATGATGAAAAGACTGCAACCCAACAAGATCAAGATGACAAACTCTTGGCTAAATGTCATCGCTTGATGATGACTTGTGAGCCTGTTACCCGACTAAATTATGCAACCCTTGCGATGGATTATTACCCCAGTAACGAGGCGATTGCGAGAAGTACCCAAGTGCGTGATTATTGGTTAATCAGTGCCGTATTTTCTGGCTTCATTTTTTTTCTTGGCTTAATAGGCCTTATCCAAGCATGGTTTGCTGGGATCGCCGCAGGTCTTTGTCTACTTTCTGTTATGTTTGGATTCACCTCGCTTCGGAGCTATATAAGCCGAACACCTTTATTAAGCGAAGTCACTTCTCAGCGTCGACGATTAGAAAAAGATGCGATTAACCATATCCACTATTTAGAGGGGCAACAAAACCTTGCGTTTCGTTGCGCGGCCCTAGTGGAATACAATCAGGGATTGAATCGACAAGTTTTTGCAGGTCTCATTAAGGCCTCCAAAGCAGGCAACTTGATTCAAGTGTTGAGAAGTAAAAAACATATCCGCTTGTACTTGCTGTATATCATTGAGGCTCAGAAAGCGTTTAAGCGCCTAGAAAAGATATATGTTCAAACACGCGCAGCACAAATCGATGACCGCGTCATGCAAAATAACTCTTCTCCTTGACAGGTAAAGCTTCCAAACGTATGTTTAAAACACTCGTTTAGATGAATTTTAGTAACTTATGGCCCAGTCAGTCACCGTCGATAAAATACTCGACGCCGCCGAAATTCTGTTCGCAGAAAAAGGATTTTCGGAAACCTCTCTTAGAATGATCACCAGCAATGCTGGCGTAAACCTTGCTGCTGTTAATTATCACTTTGGCTCAAAGAATGCGCTGATCCAAGCTATTTTCTCTCGTTTCCTTGGCCCACTCACAACGCTAATGGAACAGGGAATGGCCGAGAAAGGCTGGAGTCAAAAAGATGAAAATGCGCCACTTCTTGAAGATATACTGAAACTATATACTCGCAGCTTATTAAAAATACCGACGAGTCACCCAAATGGTGTTTCGGTTTTTATGCGGTTGATGGGACTTGCGTACACGCAGTCGCAAGGTCACTTAAGGCGTTACTTAGAGGATGAATACTCGAGAATTTTTCGTTTACTCATGCATTTTGTCAAACAAAGTACCCCGAATTTAAGCACCGCTGAGCGGTTCTGGCGTATCCAGTTCACAATGGGCTCGGTGGCGTTTACGATGTCTAGCATTCAACCGTTAACTGAAATCTTAGAAGACAGCAAGAAGGCACAAGCAAACCCAGAGCAAGTCGTCAACTTTCTCGTGCCATACCTACTTGCTGGTTTAACCTCTGAGCCAGTTGATGCAGTCGCGATCAATTAAGCGGCTAATCAATCGATAAGCTATCTTTCGTGTCGAGGCGATGAATTAACATGAGTGTATCGATTGATATTTCAGTTAAAGAGCAGCAATTAACCTTACATTCACTATCTCGCTCTGTTAGTTACCCAATTTCTAGCGCGCTCAAAGGCGTTGGTCAGCAATATGGTAGCGGTTGCACACCTCTCGGGCATCACATTATTCGCGCGCGGATTGGCGCTGAATTGCCGTTGAACGCCGTCTTGATTGGCCGTCGATACACGGGCGAGATATACACATCAGCGCTTGCGAAAGCTCAGCCAGACAGAGATTGGATTTTATCGCGTATCTTATGGCTCAGCGGTTGCGAACCGGGCTTCAATCGACTTGATGTTGTAGACACCATGCGTCGGTTTATTTACATTCATGGCACCCCAGACACTGAGCCTATGGGTATCCCCAAATCTCATGGCTGTATACGAATGCGTAATAAAGATATCGTTGAGCTGTTCGACTTATGTCCTTATGGTACGTCTGTGTACATCAACAAATAGGATCTTTATATGACCGTTCAACACGGCCCACTAATGTTAGATATCGCAGGGCTGACGCTTAATGATGAAGACAAGACCTTACTTTCATCACCTTTTGTGGGCGGCCTGATTCTATTTTCTCGAAATTTTGAATCAATTGAACAGCTCTCTCTTTTGGTTAATCAAGTGAGGCAGGTTTCACCCCAGTGTCTGATCGCTGTGGATCATGAAGGCGGGCGTGTACAGCGATTTAAAACTGGGTTTACGCATATTCCTCCTATGGCAATTCTTGGGCAGCTTTATCAAGTGAGCCCTGAACAAGCATTGAGCCTAGCTAATGATTTCGCTTATTTATTGGCGACCGAGTTGTTACAACTTGATATAGATATTAGTTTCGCGCCGGTGTTGGATCTCGATTATGGTATTTCTGCGGTCATTGGCGATCGGGCATTTTCTTCAGACCTAACGGTTCTTAACCGGTTAGTGGGGGCATTTCTGAACGGAATGCATGATGCAGGAATGGCAACCACAGGCAAGCATTTCCCTGGTCATGGTGCGGTTGAAGCCGATTCGCATATCGCGATTCCGATTGACGGGCGTTCTTTATCTGTCATTCGTGATAATGATATGAACGCCTTTTCATCGGTAAGCAAAAATGGGCTTGACGCTGTGATGCCTGCCCATATTATTTACCCCCAAGTAGATGAAAAACCTGCAGGTTTTTCAAAGATTTGGTTACAAGACATCCTACGCGACGAATTAAAATTTGACGGCGTAATTTTTAGTGATGATCTCAGTATGGAAGGGGCGTCGGTCGCGGGCAGTTACGCTGAGCGCTGCAATGCAGCGCTGATGGCAGGCTGTGATATGGTACTTGTTTGCAATAATAGACAAGCCACAAAAGAAGTGTTGTCGCATCTAGAGAACTGCTTTAACAAACCGATCAAAAACAATAGATTGTCTCGTATGCTTCATGTAAATCGTAAAGAATCGATAACTGAAGTAGATGTAGAACGTCTAGCAAAAACACGGCTAATTATTCAGTCATATTGGGACGGAGGATTCGATCGCTTATGCAAGGAATTGAACAGCTAAGAGCATGGCTCGAGGGCTACGGCCTTGGCGACTTTATAGCGCAGAACACCCTCGTTGTTTTCGCTATCGTTGTCAGTACAGCGTTTACAAGTTTTTTGGCAAAAAGGCTTCAGCTCAAATTAGAGCACAACTTCGCTAAAACTGAAAATCTTTGGGATGACGCGTTTTTATATGCCATGAGAAAACCAACGACCTATATTATTTGGGTTATCGGTTTATCTCTGGCAGCACATAGCATCGGATTGGATCAAGACCCCTCAATTGGTGTTCTTTTCGAGGCGCTCAGAAAAGTAGGCATCATTGTTTGTCTAGCTTGGTTTGTGATCCGATTTATAAAACAGGCCGAAAAGCTTTTTCTCGATCCGAGGCGAGTTAAAAATAGCCGAAATGGCGAGGGTGCTGACGAGACCACCGTGCATGCGGTTGGCAAACTATTGCGTGCAAGTGTAATTGTTACAGCGGTGCTCGTTATCCTCCAAACCCTAGGATTTAGCATTAGCGGTGTGTTAGCTTTTGGTGGGATCGGTGGTATCGCGGTGGGGTTTGCCGCAAAAGACCTGCTCGCAAATTTCTTTGGAGGGCTGATGATTTATCTAGATCGGCCATTCAAAGTAGGCGACTGGGTTCGGTCTCCTGATCAAGAAATTGAAGGGACTGTTGAGAAAATAGGCTGGCGGTTAACGACGATTCGAACCTTTGATAAACGACCTCTATATGTGCCGAATCAGGTTTTCACCAATGTTTCGGTTCAAAACCCATCGCGCATGTCGCATCGACGTATTTATGAGACTGTGGGCCTGAGGTACGACGACTCAAACCAGCTTGAGCAAATTATTTCTAATGTAAAATCCATGCTCATGACGCATGCCGAAATAGACAATACCCAAACAATGATCGTCAATTTTAATGCTTTCGGCAGCTCATCTTTAGACTTTTTTATCTACACGTTTACCAAGACGACCAATTGGATTAAGTACCATGAAGTAAAGCAAGACGTGCTACTTCAAATTATGCGCATAGTGGCTGACGCGAAAGCCGAAATAGCCTTTCCAACCTCAACGGTATTGGTATCTGAAGTGCCGGAACTAAAAGCAATCGGACTTAATACGGTCATGGAAAGTTCAGTGCCTAATGGGTTACGTGACTAGCAATTACTAATAGAGGGAATTGAACTAAAGAATGTTAGCGATCATAGGTGGTACCGGTCTTAATCAACTCAACGGCATAACCGAACTCGAAATACTTAAGCCTCAGACAAAGCTAGGGCCGCCAAGTGGTCCTATTTACAAAGGGATATATAATGGACAAGAGATTTGTTTCTTGGCTAGACATGGCGCGCCGCATCATATTCCACCGCACCTAATTAATTATCGAGCGAATATACTCGCCTTAGATGAGCTAGGGGTGACTAAGATTATCGCGGTAAATGCCGTAGGTGGTATCAGTGATCACTTAGGGCCCGCAAACTTAGCTATTCCTGACCAGATCATCGATTATACGATCGCTCGAGACAACACCTATTTTGATGGCATCTTCCAACCTCTTGATCATATCGATTTTACGTTTCCTTACGATGAAACACTCCGCTGCGCGTTACTCAGTGCCTCGAGGCGCATTGGTTTAGATATTATGGATGGTGGTACCTATGCGGCGACTCAAGGCCCACGACTGGAATCCGCAGCAGAGGTTGAGCGTATACGTCGTGACGGTGGCTCAATGATTGGTATGACCGGAATGCCTGAGGCGGCACTGGCAAGAGAACTTGGGCTATCTTATTGCTGCATTGCATTAAGTGTTAATTGGGCCGCAGGCGTGAAGGGCTGTAGTGAAATCTCTATGCAGGATATTCGCAAAGCGCTTGAGCTTGGTATGCAGCAGGTGCTGCGCCTGATTGAAGCCTATCTTCAAACCCAGAAAAATATTTAATACCTTCCGCAGAGGCACTCGTAGGGACATTCCCGTTGCTTAAGACATAATGCTTATAACCACTCGTACTGCAAACCTTACGAAAGGGTTTTGATACTTAACGCTCGTACACTTAGATTAGTGACCACATCATTTGTGCTGTGTTAGCCAGTTCTTGCTCAAAGCGAAACTCATATCGACCATTTAGAGTAATACTTTGCGAGGAGACCGGCTTACTCTTGTAACAACAAAGTAGTGCGATAAAAATTTCTTGATGAATCGGTTTCTGATAGAAGAAAGCACCCGCGCATCATCGTTTAGCGCAAAATATAACTGCAGTTCTTCAATAAAGTGTTTTGGAGGGCCGTCATATAGGTCTTTTATCTCTGAATCAATTAATATGGTTAGAGGTTTTTGAAAATCCATATGCCATTTAAAGATCGTTATAACAGCGAACGCTAAAAGGAATTATAACGTGATCAAATTTGATGATGTGTTGTCTACATCCCAGAGTAAGAGACTATAAGCATTATGATTTTAGCGGAGGGAATGCGCATAATACTCTATTATTACTGCTATTTTTTCGGCCATAGTCGTCTAGCCATCCAATAAATCCATCTACTGGCATTGGTTTAGCAATATGATAGCCTTGCCCGATATCGCACCTTAAGGAATGCAAATGAGACAGCGTTGCTTCATCCTCTATTCCTTCAGCAACGACCGACAAACCCAGGGTATGAGCTAAATTCACTGTCATTTCAACGATCTTTTGATTTTCTGACCGCTCTAGCATATCTGAAACGAACGAACGGTCTATCTTCAATTCCTGAACAGGAAGTTGGGTAAGATAAGAGAGTGACGAGTGGCCAGTACCAAAGTCATCTATACTGAGTAATATGCCATGATCGTTGAGCGCGTGCAGAACCTCTAGAGCTGAGTCAATATCATCCATCATAATCGATTCGGTCATTTCAAAAACAATTCGCTCAGGAGTAACACCTTTATCCTCAAACTTATCTAGTTTATTCTTCACGAAGTTAGCTTCGGCAATGTTTTTAACTGAGATGTTTATAGACAGACGTAGGTCATGTCCTAGTTCCTGCAACTGTCGGTCTATTTCTAACGCCTTGTTAAATACCCACTCGGTCAATGGACGAATTAGCCCAGACTGCTCAGCTAGGGGAATAAATTCATCTGGGGGAACAAAACCATGTGCCTCATGAGTCCAGCGCACAAGTGCTTCTGCACCCACAACCTTCGAGGTAGCCAAATCAATTTGTGGTTGTAAAAACAGCATTAAGGTGTCAGATTCGATAGCCCTTAGCAGGTCGCCCATCAGCGATAGTCGACGCGTACTATAGTAATTCTGATCGGGTGAGTAAGTAGAAACAGTCTGTGATGTATTTTTCGTGTAATCCGAAGCGATTGCTGCATGCTGCGCTAACGTATCAAGATCATTTCCATGTTCCGGTGATAACGCAATACCCGCTATGGTGTTTATATCGATAAACATCCCTTCATGCTCAATAGGGTGGCTCATCACCTCCAATAGTTTTTCCGCAGCATGATAAGGGGCATTCGAGCTCTGTTCCATATCCACTAGTACTGCAAAATTAGTTGCATCTATGACTGAGATAAAATGGAAATAGTTTTTGGAACAGCAAATAGGAATAACATGATCTATTCTACCTGCTTCATTTGACAAGCGATCCGCGGCCCTTATAAATAGTCTATCTGCTTGCTTTTTTCCGAGCGTCTTGCTGACTTTATGAAATCCTTTAAACTGAATTAGAATAAATCCAAAAGCTCTGGCCGCTGATTTGTTTCCTGCTTTAAAATCTTCAATACATCTATACAGCAGAGTTCCATTAGGAAGAGAAGTGAGTTTATCGTAACTGGCACGCTCAATAAGCTTTTTCTCTGCTTGTTGCCACTTTAAAATAGTCTCATGTTCAGATTGTAGCGCCTCATATCGTTTCTTTCGTTCCAACTTAATTCGCTGCGCCAACCCCAGAGAAAGGAGGATCGCTTCTGTAGCCGAGCCAAACTGTACCGCATTTTCTGTCCAATAGTTGGTTGGTGCAATACCAAAGACGTTAGCCAGATATACCAGGAGTCCAATTAGGAAAAAAGACCAGGCTATTCCAAAGTAAGGTGCCATAGGATGCTTTTGCGAAAAAGACTTTACTGCTGTAATGACTAATGAAATTGCGGCGACACCAGCGACCGACCCGGCAATCTTTGGAAGGCTAATGCCAACGTCTAGCAAGCCCAAACCCGCCCCCACAACCGTAAACAGCATTGAGACTACAATTAATGAATCAAACTTGGGAATATACTTATGAGTTTCTAAAAAGGTTCTCGAGAACTGAAGAGCAAAAAATACAGCAAGGCATGAAAAAAGCAATAGAGCATAATGGTTCCAACTCGGTATTTGACGCCATATAAATTGAAATCCTTGGCCATTTAAAAAAAGAACAACGCCAGAAAGGCCTGTTAGGTAAAGGACATAATAAATATAAGCCTTGTCCCTTACAGAAACAAAAAGGAATAAGTTGTACAAGCCAAGTGCGATAAGGATACCGAAGAAAATACCCCAGCCGTAAGAGCTAAACGTTTCATACTCAAAAAAAGGCTGATTCGCCCATAGGCTCATAGGCAGCTGAATGGAAGTATCTGATTTTACCCGAAACCATAATTCGTATTTTGTCTCGCCCTTATTGATAAGGGGGTAAATAAAGTTACGATACTGAATGGGTCGTTGCTCGAAATTGAGCTCAGTTCCGGACTTTACATGCTGTAACTCACCGCCTTCCTTCACGTAAAAGTCTATATTTTGGATCGGAGCATAGTCCAGTGAGAGAATCCATGATCGTTTGTCTGCCACCTCTTTCGAAAATGTAAATGAGGTATGAACCCAGTAAATAGAGTCGGTAAACCCGAAGTTAAGGGCTCCTCCAGAGTTCTGGGTCAGTTTGTCTTGCTCAGTAAGGTTTTGTATCTCTTCGAAAGATAACGTGCCTTTCATATCCTCATAGTAAGAGAGTTCTTTATCCAGAATAATTTTTTCGCCCGCAGCAGAAACTTCAAACGAGTGGGCTGGCAAAAATACACTGAACATAAACAAACCAAGAATAATAAGGCTTAATTGTTTCATTCGTTTACTAATAACTTTGTTAGGTAAAATGAATACTTTAAAAAGTAAAATCGCGTAAAACCCCGCATTTATTTATTAAATTGTAGATGTAGTTTCAAATAGTGCCTTTTAGTACATGAATTATTTGGTTTTTTTATGTATCTTATTTTTGAATGCGGTAAGGAATGTGGCGCGACACTAAAACGATGATATTCAGGAAGATGTATTCATATGTTGACTACAGGACATTACAAAAGAGAACATGAACGTTACGAAGTAAATTTGCCTTTGATTCTCGAAACCGGTGCTTCAAGAGTCGTTGCGCGCTCCAAGAATCTATCTGCCGGTGGAGCCAGCATCGCTCTTGTCGATTTTATTGAATCTGAAGACCTTGATGACGAGGGTTCAATTACTATTCGATCTCAATCAGGTGATTTACAAACGCCATATGAGATAACTTATCGCAAAGAGAATGTTATCGGTATTCGCTTTAGTGGCGTTACACCTAAGCAGAGCGAGTATCTGAATCAGATTCTTGAAACTCTTCCATTGGATGGCTCGGTCGCGTCAACATCAGTTATAGACCAGGTTTCAAAAAGAAAAAGCAAACCTTCTATAACCCTACGAACACGGCTCTGGATTGCTGTTAGAGTGACTGGTTTCCTAACTGTTAATATGCTTTGGCCTTTATTAAGGCGTGTGGTAAGGCCGAAAGTAGTTTTTGCCGTATATGGCACAAGAGGAGACCAGCGCACCTATATCCCCGACTGGTTGATGCGCATCTGCCCTCCCGTGGTTGCATTAGCTTATATCAAAGATAAAACTTCTCCTGGTGTAATGGTTTCTTCTCCCTATTCTGAGGAAGAGCTGGCGACGGATTCTAATAAAGTCAGAAAATACATCACAGATTTGCGCAAAGAATTTCCTAAGGTTAATCGATTTGCATTGGTTGGCCGTTTACCTGGCTTTAGCATGAAAGCGGGGGTGGACATTTTACCGCCTTTGGTCGATGGTTCCTTAGGGACTCGCTTTGCTATGTACGAATCTGCTATGCAGATCGCTTCAAAGTTAGAAGAGGCGACAGCCATAACCTTGAGTAGTGATTTTAAATCTAATTCGTGGACAAGTTCCATTGCTGTTTTAGGCGGTGCCGGCCGAATTGGATCTAAGCTGATTGATGACCTGTGCAAGCAGTTTCAAACCGTTATCGCCATTGACCCTCGATACGTAGAAGAGCGACAGGAGTTGCTGCACGGGTCGACCGTTATTTATACCAAACGAGGGGAGAGACTTAAGGGCACGCGTTTAGCTCTGGTATTAACGGCTAGAGGTGACGATATTTTACCAATAGTTGAACATTTTGAGGCTGGAACGGTAATTGCCGACGATACGCACCCTTGTATGAAACGACCGATTAGAAAAATGCTTCATAAACAAGGCGTAGATGTTTGGAAGACCGTTGTAACGAGCAGTGAATATGGTATGTATCCGCGCATGCCTAACTTCCGTAACGATAATATACCCGGCTGTTTGTTAGAAGCACTTGTCCTAAATGCGAAAGGGGACGATGTCCTAGACTCGCCAGAGATATTTTTTGAAGCAGCAAAGACGTGTGGCTACAAGACCTTGCTTATTCGTCATCCTGATGATTCCTAGGGAATCATTCTCAGAGCAGTTGGGGCTAAAATGCCTCATTATTCTGATCTTATATTAACCAAACTGCCGATTATTTCATTTATACAACGTTTCCTTTGATCATCCATAAGGTCACTTTTTCTGGATACACAGTTACCATATGGCATAAAAAAGGAATGGCAACTCCTAGGATTTACTATATAAATCAGGGATTTATTCTTAGTTTTACTGGCAGCGACAATCAATCGGATCTTTGGTATTCCTTACTAACACCAATAACAAATATTGCAGGATACGTTTTATGGGTAACACAATTGTAAATGCTGTTTTAAATCGCCCTAAAACCGCTTCACTTATTATTTTGTGCATATTGTGCCTCCAGATTGTTTTAAGTCTTTTTATTCAGAAAGATACTTCACCTTACTTTATTGGGATCGATCATCCTTCGAGAGCAGATGAGGTACTCTCATTTAGTATTTTCGAGCGTTCCCGTGATACCACGCTCATTCTGCTCACGTTTCCTGAGACCGGAATATTTGATAACCAAGTTGTTTCACTTTTGCAGGAAATAGATGCAAAGCTCAATGAGATTGACCTACTTGGAATAATGGATCTGAAAGCCTTGTCGGTTTTCACGGGAATCGATATTTTGACTCTTAAGCAGCGCATATCTAACAAGGAGGCTGCCATTGATCTATACAATGAACTTATCAAACTTTACCCAGCTTCATCTCTGGATGTATTACTCGGCTCTTATCTCTATCCATTGCGCTCGGTAAAGTCACTGCATAACACAGATAATATTTATGCGGAATTAGATGAAGTGTACGTGCAACCAAATTTTGAAAAGCAGCCAAACAACGTTTGGCCTGACCAACTCAAACAAGACCTGCTCCAAAACCCGCTTTTCATTAATTCCATGGTGAGCCGCGATGGGAAGTCTCTCGTGGTTTCCGCCGAATCAAGAATTCATGAAGAGAACACGGCTGCTAACAAGCTGATCTTCAAAAAGCTCAAAGTCGTCGTTGAGCATGCCATTCATAATACAGTTGGCTTAAAAGCCTCTGCATACTATGCGGGGGTACCCGTCGTAAACAATGCTATATCTGAAGTAATGGAAGAAGATAATGCGACGTTTTTTCCTCTAGTAATAGCAGTTGTCATTCTTCTTCTTGTGGTGATATTTCGGTCCCTGAGGCTTGCCATTCTTTGTACAGTAATTGCGGTAACCTCTATTGTCATGACCCTAGGCCTAATTCCAATGTTCGGGTTTGATTTCAATATTGTTACGACGATTCTGCCGGTGTTTATTATCACCATCGCTATCACTGATGCGATACATGTTATAAGTGATGTGCGTCGTAAACTAAATAGGCAAGACCATAAACATATTGCAGCTTCTATTTCAAAGTTATTCCGTCCAATGCTAATTACCTCGATCACAACGAGCATCGGTTTTTTTTCCTTGTCTTTATCTGAGATCGACAACATCAGATCATTCGGCGTCTTAGTCGGCTTTAGCGTTATTATCGCATTCGTGCTATCTGTCACCTTGTTGCCTCTTCTCTTATCAAAAATTACGCTGCCAGAATTAGAAGAGGATAAGAAAAGTACCTTTTCAACAATAACAAAGTCTCTTGTTACGAATTCGTATGGGCTGATAGCGGTTATAATGATCTGCTCACCGCTTGCTTTTTGGGGGCTCTCTTCTGTTTATGTTGATCAGGCCAGTATTAAAGCATTTGATGAAGATAGATTGGTCAGAACGCACAATGAGGCGTTCATAAATGCCGGTTATGGAACAGTTCCGGTAAGTGTTTGGTTTCGTACAGACGAACCAAATGGCATTCTCGAATACGCATTGCTAAACGCTATTGAATCTGCCGAGAGCCTTCTTTCTAACCACCCAGATGTTGCAAACCATATCTCAATCAGGGATTTTTTTATTCGGCTGCATCAAGTATTGGAAGGGCAGGGTACCCCTTTAGATTTTCGAGAAACAGATCGTCTAAGTCAGTATTTGTTATTTCTCGAATCTGGAGCAGAAAAAGATATTGAGGCCATTCTGGATGGCGTGACGCACTCTAATACTCGGATCATTGTGTCAATGAAGGATGATAGCTCCGCGACAACAAGCGCTGTAATTAATCAATTACAGTCGCATTTTGATTCAGCATCGCTTGATGGTGTAGAGATCCTTTACACCAGTTATGGTGCGGAAACTGTCAACGCAGCGCTCGAAGTAGTCGATACTCAGCTAACCAGCATTGTCGTGACTTTTGTTCTTATAATATTAATTTTGCTGCTTGCAACAAAGTCAATAATCCTCTCTATTGTTGGTCTTATTCCTTTAGCTATGACACTTATTATTATGTTTAGCATTATGGGAATATTCGACTTTTCTATCGATATAGGATCATCAGTTGTTGCAGGTATCGCTCTGGGGGTAGGCATAGATTACTCTGTGCACTTGATTGAGGCGATTAAACGATCTGCGTATATAGGTAATCCTAAAGAAACGATTGTTCATGCGCTTGGTCAAGTTATTAGACCAATATCTACCAGCGCCTTTGTGTTATCTTCCGGATTCTCCTTGTTAATGTTCTCTGGCTTTCAATCACTTGCTGCAATGGGTCTTCTTATAACTGTTGCTATGATTGTGGCCGCAATCATTTCGCTTTGTGTGCTGCCCAGGCTCTTTCTGCTTGGAAATGCCTATTTATTTAGGAAGAGCTTCGGTTAGCTTCTTAGAGAGCCTAAATCCGTGATTTTGAATCTTTCTGTCCAGAAAAGAGATAGCATGACTTAGTCTTTTAAATTTTGCATAAGGTCCGTGTACGTTTTTTATGACTGAAGCCATCACTGTGATGAGGCGTTTTTGGAAACCCATTTTGACACTTATAGACAGCCACAGTAGCTAAGGTGAGTCGGAATGGTAAGGTGATTGAATTTAATGATTCCTGGCATGCCATGGGGAGCAAGGGATTACAGTAATTATCTCTTCAGTTTGGGGAATGTCCCTAATACCTCTCTTTATGCCGCTGTAACCATCGGTCTAATTCGTTTGCAAAGCGCTGCACATCTTGCGCGTTCATTGGCGCAGGGCCGCCACTCTGTATACCGCTAGAGCGCATCGTTTCCATGAAATCGCGCATATTTAAGCGCGACTTAATATTTTCCTTTGTAAAAGTTTGCCCTCTTGGCCCCAACACGAATGCGCCTTTGTCTATCACCTCATCCGCGAGTGGGATATCTTGCGTAATCACTAATTCAGACTTTACAACACGTTGTACGATAAGATTATCTGCTTCGTCAAAGCCTGTTGACACTTGAATTTGCTGAATGTTGGGCAAGCGAGGAAGTTGACCGACAGGCTGATTAGCCACAAACGATACCTTTACACCCGTGCGTCGCGCCGCTTTGATCAAGATTTCTTTTAACGTTTTTGGGCAAGCGTCGGCATCAACCCAAATACTGAGTTTCTGGGTTTCTTCGGTTTTGCCAGCCTCATCATTTCTATCCATCATAGGCGCTTAGTTATTTGCTGAAATACTTGCGATAACACCAAGCGCAGGGTGGTCTAAGTAATGCGTTTCATTATCTCTTATCCTTCGCTCTTGCTGTATGCGTCTTATGTTGAAATCAATAAACGTATGCGCATATTTATCACTGCCGCTTTGGTTTGAGGTTTTAGAGCCGCTGTATTTTTTCCGCAAATTAGGTGTAAGCAAACTGCCTACGTCGATCCTACCCGGATCACGGGATAACAACCAAGACGAAATTGATTTGAGCGGGAAAGCAAGGGGTTTACTGACATACAGGTCAACTTCTATGTGTGTATAGCGGGTACGCCAGAGCGAGATATAGCCCCAAAGTCTCTCTTTTCTTACCGTTTTGGCAACCCGAATCACTGCTGGACTGTCATCGATTACTAGTCGTTGATTCCAAACGCCTGAGAATAAAAGATCAACTTTTCTAGAATTTTTTATCCGTCTGATCGCGCTACGTAAGTCACTTTCACTGCTAGGTAGGTAAAAAATCTGCGCCGGGGAAGGAGCTGTTTGCCCATACGGGTAAAACGTATAGCGATGAGAACGTTGTGAAAATTCACTCGGTTTTCCGACCGTTTCGTAGCGCAGTACCCGTGATTCCGGATTAGTTTGTTTTAGTAGCGCAAAATCAACTTTGTACCAATCATCAGACCTTTCTTGAGCTTTTGTACCCAGACAAGAAAACAAAAATAAAGTGAAAACAGCAACGTTGCTCACACGACGTTTTATATTTTTTCCTTGGCCTTCAATCAAACGAATATGCCTTTCAAGTAATCGTTAAAATTTGGATGCGTTATCAGTTTAACAAGGGTTTATCGAATGTCTACAAAACCCCTCTATCGCACTATGCTTTACTCAGCTTATCTAACAGACTCTTAATTTCCATAATTTTTTCATCTGCTTCAATTGCATTGAATTCGAATCGAAGTTTCGTGGCGCCCTCTAACTTATAAAGATCAGGGCGTTGTTGAACAAGGGTAACAACAGCTAAAGGATCTACCTTTGTATCGCTCGAAAATTCAAGGTGACCAGAACTCGCCCCTGCATCTATTTTCTCTATCCCTAGTGATTCACAGAGCAACTTTAATTCAGTTTGTTTAAAGAGATTTTTAACTGGGTTTGGTAACAAACCAAATCGATCAATCATTTCTACCTGAATATCTTTTAAGGCGTCTTGATGTGAAGCCGATGCGATGCGTTTATAAAGAACCAATCGCCCGTGCACGTCCGGTAAATAATCATCCGGAATCAGCGCGGAAATGCGTAAATTTATCTCCGCTCCGTGATGGCTTTGCTCCAAACTTAGCGTTTTGCCCGCTTGAAGCGAACTGACAGCTTGTTCAAGAAGCTCCATATAGAGTGTAAAACCAATGCTTTGTATTTGACCGCTTTGCTCTTCACCGAGTAATTCGCCGGCACCACGAATTTCTAAGTCGTGCGTCGCCAACATAAAGCCGGCGCCTAAATCTTGGGCTGAGCTTATAGCCTCTAAGCGTTTTTCTGCATCTTTGGTTAATCGCTTTTCGGCTGATGTCATTAAATAGGCATAGGCTTGATGATGGCTCCGCCCGACGCGTCCTCGAAGTTGGTGAAGCTGCGCCAAACCAAACATATCAGAGCGATTGATAATAATCGTATTAGCATTTGGAATATCAATGCCCGTCTCAATAATTGTTGAGCAAACCAACACATTAAATCGCATATGATAGAAGTCAGACATTGCTTGTTCTAGATCACGCTCACGCATCTGGCCATGCGCAAAACTTACACGGCTTTCTGGTATTAACGCTTGTAAATACGCAACTTCTTTTTCGATGTGTTTTACATCATTGAACAGATAGTAAACCTGACCGCCACGGAGTACTTCTCGAAGCACCGCCTCACGTATTAGGGCATCTTCTTTTTGGCGAATAAAAGTTTTTATAGAAAGCCGTTTGGCAGGAGGCGTGGCAATAATGGAAAGATCACGTACGCCACCCATCGCCATATTAAGTGTTCTAGGAATGGGTGTAGCTGTGAGCGCGAGTATGTCAACTTCTGCGCGATACGCTTTAAGCTTTTCCTTTTGTTGCACGCCGAAGCGATGCTCTTCATCAATAATCAACAAGCCTAGATTTTTGAATTTAATATCACCTTGAATAAGCTTATGCGTACCGACGACGATGTCTATTACGCCATCTTCAAGCTGTTGTAACGCTTTTGTTTGCTCTTTACCCGTTTTAAATCGTGATAACACCTCAACTTTTACCGGCGTATCCGCAAATCGATCCTGAAAGCTCTGATAGTGCTGTTGCGCGAGCAGGGTAGTTGGAACCAGAATGGCAACCTGCTTGCCACTATGAGTGGCAATAAACGCTGCACGCATTGCAACTTCCGTCTTGCCGAACCCTACATCCCCACAAACAAGCCGATCCATGGGTTGTTTACGTGTCATATCCTGAAAAACGGCGTTGATTGCTTGCGCTTGATCGGGTGTTTCTTCAAACGGAAATTGCGCACAGAACGTTCGATAAGCCTGCCCAGGATGCTCATATTGAAAACCTTGCTTGGCTTCCCGTCTCGCATACACCTCTAACAACTCGGCCGCGGTATCACGTATTTTTTCAAGTGCTTTTTGTTTGGCGGTCCGCCATTTATCGGTTCCTAGCTTATGCAAGGGCGCAAGCGATTCATCTGTTCCGCTGTAGCGGGAGATCAGGTGTAAAGACGAAATAGGTACATACAGCTTTGCATTGCCGGCATACTCAAGCGTCAGAAATTCGTCAACATGATCACCAACGGTAATCGTTTCCAAACCACGGTATCGACCAACGCCATGGTCAATATGTACGACCGGCGATCCAACATGTAGTTCGCTGAGGCTTTTGATCATATTCTCGTTTTGATCTAGCGCCTTTTTTCTCCGACGTACCTGGCGCACCCGTTGCGCGTACAAATTCGCTTCACTAATAATTTGAAATAATGAAACGTTATCAATGAAACCGGATGAGATATTTCCTGCACAGATACAAAGCGCCGCATCACTCGCTGTAAATTGTTGCCAATCCTGTACCTTTTCTACTTGTATTTGCTGCTCTTTCAATAAATCGGCGATGACTTCGCGGCGGCCAACGCTTTCTGCGACAATGAGCGTACGTCCATCAAACGCCGAGAGCTGACCTTCCAAGTCAGCTAATGGTTTGTCCTTTGCGTCATCAATTCCCAATTCGGGCAAAATACTACAATGGAGAATTAGATGAGCGTCGGCTTCAATTTTTGTCCCCGTTAATCGAGGGAAGTTACTGAGATGAGAAAAGACTTCATCTTGCTTAAGATAAAGCTTTTGAGGTGGCAAAATGGGACGTTGAATATCGTAGCGCCGCGATTCATATCGCTCTTCAATATCTTTCCACGCCGTTTCAAGAATCGTGTCAAAACTACTCGGTACTAAACATAGGGTGTTGTCCGGTAGATATTCAAAGATAGAGGCCTGCGAATCAAAGAATAGCGGCGCATAATACTCAATACCATGCGGTTTAATTGCATCTTTTACGTCACGCAACAACGGGCAGGCGAAACTAGTCTCATTAAAATTATCAATCCAACGGTTTACAAAGGACTGGCGCGCTAGCCGGTCCCAAGGAAATTCATTTGCTGGCAATAATGAGATATCAGTGAATTTTTCGGTCGAACGCTGTGTGTCAGGGTCAAAGTACCGCAGGCTCTCTACTTCATTGTCAAACAACTCTATGCGGATCGGTGCATCACTGCCCATTGGAAAAACATCCATGATAGATCCGCGAACAGCATACTCGCTGTGCTCATAAACCGTATCAACATGGCGATAACCCACATTTTCAAGTCCTTCGCGATAGCGCGCCAAATCAAAATGTTGGCCAAGTTTCAAACTCAGGCTGTTTGCGTGTACGAATGAGGCAGGTGGAAGCCGCTGAATTAGGGTAGTGACGGGGATAATCAACGCACCGCGTTCGCGATTTTCTAACTCGCTAAACACTTTTAAACGCTGAGAAATGATATCTTCGTGGGGGGAAAAAGCATCATAAGGTAGCGTTTCCCAGTCGGGTAGAATATCAATGTTTGCTGCACTTGCATCGTCCAAAAAAAACTTAGCAGTTTGCTCAATTTCGTAGGCTTGCTGCATATCTTTCGCAATCACAAGTATAAATTGATCGTGCTGCTGCACATATTGTTGAACGAAATAGGGCAGGGCTGCTTCGGGGCCCGCGAGGCGCTTTTTATCACCGTTTTGGTAAGGCAAAGCGTCAGCTTGATAGATTAATTCAGGTGCTTGCATGAATAGAGGGTTACTACAGTGCGTATTGATTCTTTAAGTAAGTTAAGATGGCCTTAGACTCAAACAGTGCTGTATCGGTATTCGGATCGACTAAATAAGGCACTTGAACGTTACCATGTTCATTAAAAAAGGCTTCGCGTTTCGAATTGGCCAGAGGTGAATACGGTTTGAGTGAAAAGCGAAACACCGCTGGACCGTTATCAGCGGAGATTTGTTTGCCCAAGTTAATTAAGTGATAAGGTAATTCAAGCTCACAAAGTAACTCACGTACGGGGCGCGAGAATGGGCTAGATTCAAAACTATACAAGGTCAAAGGGGTTTGGGCTTGCTTCGCTTTGCGGACTGTTGATCCACTATTTAAGCGCAGCCAAGACGCCGCTTGTGAACGCATCGCATCAACTTTAGTTAAGCCTAAAATACGTTTGGGGACCGCAGAGCCCTTATATTGCTTGTACAAATAAGCAATAATCTCATGCATGCCATGGCGCCATTCATCAACATTAGTATCGTAAAGCACCGGCAGACTTTCCAATCCGGAAGCCTTCTTCAAATAGCGAAAGTTTTTACCTCCGATCGGACAGGGCATAATGGTGACATCTAAATTTAACTCGGTTAACACTTCTCTAACGTTTCGGCACTCAGGATCCGCTTCTTGATCAAATAAAATCAATGATTCAGGTGGCTGAAAGTTTTTCTTACTTGAGCCGGTTCCACGCCAAGAGGTTAAAAACGACGCAAATGTCGAATTAATAATATTAACTGTGTGCCGCATATAACGCCTTATTTAAATCTCGCAAGCAATATGAAGGCACGTAGTATACGCAGCCAACGGGGCGCCGAAAAGTAATCATCATGGTTTAGATCCAATAAAACTCGGGCTTATTAAGATTTCTTTGGAAACCATGGAAAAAACCGATTTGTGGTTTCTTGATAGGCTCGGTATCCAGGTCTTTTTTGTACGCTATAGTATTCGGCCGGGGTTGCACCGGTTAGATGAACCAGCGTGATATAGAGCATGGCAGAGGCCCCAGCTACGCCTACCCCCATAGAAAGCCATACATAAAACCCCTCAGTTGTCTTAAAAGATACCCATGAGGGAATTGAGGCTAACGCGAGTCCAGTCCAAACAAGCCATTCTCCAAAGTAATTAGGATGGCGGCTATATTTCCAAAGACCAATATTACAGACGCCATTTTTTATACCCTTTGAAATATAAACTAGCTTTTGTGTATCAGACAGCGACTCCAACGAATAGCCCAATACCCAAACTGCAATACCAACGATCTCTATCAAACCGATTGAGGAATTAGGGTTAGCCATAATGAGTAGCCCCGGCATGGCCAGCACGGTTGCGTTTGCGAAGCCCTGCGCGAACACCTCGCCTAACATATGAAGATTGGGGTATTTAACTGCCTCTTCGGCTAATTTAACTTTTCGATACTCATAACGGGGAAAATCATACTTGAAAATTACACCGGTTTTTAAACCCATCACAACGGCGCCAAAACCCATACGTAAGCCGATAAATAAATAAGCTGATGCCGCTAATATGGTTAAAACATCGAGATTGTCTGCAAATAAAAAAATCTGAAAACCAATCAGAGACACGCCAAATGGCCAAGCAATATCAACATAGGACATTCTTTTCGTTCGTAAAAAAGGAATCACCGCCACAATCAAAAAAAACACAAACTGAATGGCCGCGTTCAACAGCAAAGCGTCGACGAGGGCCTTGTTACTGATAAAAAAGAAAAACGAGAACAAAGAGAGGAAAAAAATATTTAAACAAATACTCATATTAAAACCCAGTTATCACCGCCACGATTGGACGCGGCTTATTAATGAGTAAAAGATAACATAAGTCTGGACGGGTATATTGCAGCAATGAGCAAAACACCTATCCATTTGGTTGGGGAAAAGAGTGCAGCTATCTATAACAAATAAAAATGTAAGTACACTGTTTAGTTGACTGCTGCCTTG
Organism: uncultured Oleiphilus sp.; assembly: GCA_913020245.1. Classification (GTDB taxonomy): domain Bacteria; phylum Pseudomonadota; class Gammaproteobacteria; order Pseudomonadales; family Oleiphilaceae; genus PZPK01. The sequence goes on along the minus strand of CAJWAD010000032.1, from coordinate 9,428 downwards.
GCAGGATTAAAAGAAATAGATAATTAGGTAACCGGCGAGCAAAACAGCCACCCATACCACCATCGTTTCTGTTGGCCAAAGTTTCGCAAAATAACCTTTCGGTTGGCCCGCCTCTGCATCGTAAGAATTCTGTACCGCACGTTTGATCAACGCGATGACTGACTCCTCGAATTTGGTATAAACACCATATACAGCGCAGGCAAACCGTTTTAGAAAGGCCGGGGCCAATTTTCGGTAGAACCAATCGGCATCCAAGTTTGTGGACGGCAACTCTGGCGGGTACATATTGCGTAGGTTTAACCACACAAACGCGAGTGCAGAGAAGAACAATAGCTGCAGCTGCGTTAGTACATGCGTAATGTCATACGGTTCATAATTCGCGTCCCATGGCAGTAAGGCATACACAGTTTGCTGAGGGAATGTACCGAAAATGACGCACAATACAGCGGCAATGGTCATTGCTATGAGCATATTGGTCGGAGGTTCGGTTGTTCGGATACCTGAATCATGCGCAAAAAATGCAAAATACGGTATCTTAATGCCCGCATGATGGAAGACACCCGCTGCAGCAAATAACAACAATAACCAAACCACGTCATATCCTTCCGCTACGGCGGCGCTCATGATCATCGACTTGGAAACGAACCCACTAAATAAGGGGAACGCAGAAATAGAGGCGGCACCTACCATACAAAGAATGGTGGTTTTCGGCATGCTTTTGTAGAGACCGCCAAGCTCTGAGCCGTTAATTTTCCCCGTCATGTGCAACACTGCACCCATTGTCATCATTAATAAACCTTTAAAAATGACGTCGTTAAAAGCGTGCGCGACAGCACCGTTCAACGCGATTGCGGTGCCAATTCCGATTCCGACAATCATAAAACCGATTTGGTTGATTAAGCTATAAGCTAATACGCGCCTTAAATCGTTTTCAATTACCGCAAAGAAAATTGGGAAACAGGCCATAGTAACGCCAATCCAAACGAGAATTTCTTCACCTGCAAACCCGCGAGCAAAGGCATATACAGCGACTTTGGTAGTAAATGATGCCAAGAAAATAGTGCCGGTCGGCGTCGCTTCTGGATAAGCATCGGTCAACCAGTTGTGAACAAAAGGAAATGCGCATTTGATACCGAATGCAAAGAAGATCAACCATGCACCAATTTGCGCGATACCGCCGTGTTCTAAGCCAATATCATCGAACCGCAAACTACCGGTCACTTGTGCAAAGATCAGTAAGCCCGCGAGTAACATAACGCCTGAAAGCACTTGGATAATAAGGTAACGAAACCCTGAGGAATAGGCACGGTTCGTTCGTCTTGCCCAAACTAGGAATACGGAGGTTAGGGCTAACAACTCCCAAAATACAAATAAAGTGAGTAAGTCACCGGCAAAGACTGCACCAACTGCACTGGCCGCATAAGCGAGCCCAGCAACGTGTTGAACGGTATCTTTGATGTGCAGGGCGTAAACAATGGCAATGAACGAGGCAAGATGAAATAAATAGCCAAACATTAAACTCAGTTTGTCTATCCGCACGGGTTCTAATGCATACCCCATAAACTCATAAGTCCAGAACAAACCATGTTCAAAACCCATTAGGTTCAAGGCACCGATGAAGGGGGTTACGAGCATAATAGCGTTGCGCAACCAACCACGAAGAAGGATGGCCGCTAGGGCGCCAAGCATTAACGGTAAAAATGGAGGAACGAGCATGAGACTATTCATCGTAGTAGTCTTCTCCACGCATCAAGAACTTTCGCATCTCTTTTGCAATGATTACCAATATGACGCACCCGACAAATCCATAAATCGCGTAAAAAGCCGGAATCTTTTCCCAATCATGATAAATATGCCGATGCACTGCAAAATCAGCCGCAACAAGCACCGCACAGATTACGTAAAACACTTTAAGTAGCTTACTTACGTTCTCGGGCTTATCGAAGAAGCCGCTGGGTTCATGCTCAGTCATCTAGCTTGCTCCATTTAAATGAGTGGTAACGCCTGGAATCAGATTAACTAAGGCAATGAGAGGCTGCGGGTAGAAAAATAATGCGAGACACGCAAATGACGTCACCCCGATGGCAATAAGGCTGGCAACCGGCGCCTCCTTTGTTTGCGACCACGACCATGGACCTTGGTCAGGGGTTGCTGAGTTAAAAAACGCCTTGATCGGGATTGGCAATAAATAAGCAATATTTAGCAGTGAGCTAACCATCAACACAGCGACGATGATTAGCTTATCCGCTTCCAGCGCACCGATTGTCAGATACCACTTACTCCACGTTCCTGCCATTGGCGGCAAACCGATGATACTAATTGCACCAATGCCAAAGGCAATCATGGTGAGGGGCATCTGCCGACCTAATCCGACCATTTCACTGATGTTCTTCTTATGACTCGCCACCATAATAGCGCCGGCACAGAAAAATAGAGTAATTTTACCAACCGCATGCGTGGCAATATGCAGTGCAGCACCCGCTGAGGCGATTGAACTGGCAAGTAGGGCGCCCACCACGATGTAACTTAACTGACTCACCGTCGAATAGGCGAGCCGCGCTTTAAGGTTATCTTTTGTCATCGCTATACACGAAGACAACAGAATCGTAGCAGCACCGATATACAACATCAGATCTGTCGCGGGCAGATCCGCGAGCGTATCGAGGCCAAAAATGTAAATTACTACTTTTAAGATACTAAATACGCCAGCTTTGACAACCGCAACTGCGTGCAACAAGGCACTCACCGGCGTCGGCGCCACCATGGCTGCGGGTAACCAGCGATGAAAAGGCATAATCGCAGCTTTACCGATACCGTAGCAAAATAGAACGAGTAATACGCCCAGCACAAGCTTACTTTCCGATCCATCAAAAACGCCACCCGCTTTAAAATCAAGCGTGCCTGCGACCGTCCATGTCCCCACTACTGCAAATAACAAAAATACGATTGAGGTGCTCAACAAAATGCCGAGATAAACGCGGCCACCTTTTTTTGCCGCATCAGTACCCGCATGCGTAACGAGTGGGTAAGTGGAGAGAGTTAATACTTCATAAAATACAAATAAAGTCAGTAAATTGCCGGAGAAACAAATTGCCATCACCGAGCAAATTGCCAATGCGAAGCAACAGAAGAAGCGTGTTTGGTTTGCCTCGTTATGGCCTCGCATGTAACCAATGGCGTAAATGCTTGTGATAATCCAAAGAAAGCTGGCCACTAACGCAAACAGTACGCCTAGCGGCTCCACTTCAAAATTCAAACCTAAGCCAGGGAAAAGCTCAATAACATCAAGATTTAGAGGCAACCCCTGAAAGGTATAATCGGTGATGGCCAAGACGATGGTAAATAAAGTAACGGCTGTTACTAAGGTTACACTTTCACGTAAATTTGGTGCCTTGCCGGTGATCACTACCAATATTGCACCAATTAAGGGTACTAAAATTGCCAGAGAAATTAAGTGTGATGGGTCAACGCTTTGCCATAAATTCATGGTGTTAGCTCCAGTACTTGGTTGTTCTGGAACAGCCATTGCGCAGCAGAAGTTGCCGCTTCTGTCGTAAAGCTTGTGTCAATGCCAAAGTAAATATTAGCGATCACTAAAACCCACATCGGTATGAGCATTGATAACGGTACTTCTTTTACGTCTTTTGAATCGTGTGAGGCAGGAAATTCCTTAAAATAGGCGGCTTCTAATACACGCCCAATATACACAACCGCTAATAGGGACCCGGCAAGCACTAAGCCCGCAATCAACCAATTGTTTTGCTCAAGCGCGCCGGTTATTAGGTACCATTTGCTAACAAACCCAACCGTGAGTGGCACGCCAATAATGCTTAAGCCAGCAATAGTAAAAGCAGCCATCGTTAGTGGCATACGTTTGCCCAAGCCCCGAAATGCTTCGATATTGACAGAGCCCAAGCGATAAAACACCGCGCCTACCGCCATGAACAAAGCCCCTTTCATCAAAGCATGATTAAAGATATGAATAAGGCCCGCCATCAAGCCGGTGACGCTTACTAGGCTAATGCCCAACACCATATAGCCAATTTGAGCCAAACTACTATGGGCTAATACTGTCTTAACATTACTTTGAACACAGGCCACATATGAGCATTTAAATATTGCGACAACAGCAAGCACCATTAAGATAAAATCCATTCCCATCTCGGCGAAGACATGTTCGGCTCCAAAGATGGTGAAAATAAAACGAATCATCACATAAACAGCAACTTTTGTTGCTGTACTTGCGAGAAAGGCAGACACTGCAGAGGGCGCATAGGTGTAGGCACCCGGTAACCACATGTGCAGCGGAAAAAGCGCAAGTTTGATGCTAACCCCCACCATGATAAAGGCAAGCCCCGTATTCACGGTGCGGCTCGCCTCTAGCGCTGCAATCCGCGCCGATAAATCAAGCATGTTCAGTGTGCCGGTTTTCATGTAAAGCAAACCGACACCAATCAAGATAAACGTCGCGCCAATTGTGCCCATGATTAAATAACGAAAAGCAGCCGTTAAACAGCGCTTATCCGAGGCTAAACTTACCAATGTGTATGTGGCTAAGGATGAGATCTCCAAAAACACAAAAAGGTTAAACGCATCGCCGGTCACTAAAATACCAGACAAGCCTGCCAAACAGAGCAAATGAGCGGTATAAAATAATGCTTGTTTATCTGGGTCAATTTCGTGGCTAGCACTCGCTTTCGAATACAGTAAAACTAACGTTGATAACGCAGTCACGGCGAACAGGACAAATGCATTGGCTGCGTCAACACGCAGTTCGATGCCCCACGGCGGTGGCCACCCGCCTACTGCATAACTAAGCACACCCTCCGATAAGGCTGCGATAAGTAAACTAAATGCGGCAAAGCAAGCGCCCGCGCTTATGAGCGTCGCAAACGCCCAAGTTAAAATAGTCCGGCCAAATAAAAGAGCGATAGGTGCAGCAATAAGAGGCAATATAATTGGCAGCGCCACTAAGTGTTGTTCAAGCATTAGATGGCATCATCCGTGTTTTCAAATTCATTTTCCTCAACCGTGCCATACGCGCGTTTAATTCGAACAATAAGTGACAGCCCCACTGCGGTGGTCGCAACCCCGACAACAATCGCCGTTAAGATAAGAACGTGGGGTAGGGGGTTAGAGTATTGCGTTACCCCCTCTACCAGAATAGGTGCCGTCCCGCCCGATACCTTACCCATTGAAATATAAAGTATAAAAACAGAGGTTTGGAAAATATTTAAGCCGACAATTTTCTTTACCAAATTATTGGCTGAAATCACAATGTAAAAGCCGGCCATCATCAGAAATACGACAACCCAATAGTTGTAGTAATCAAAAATAAAATTCACTACGTATTGCCCCGTTCAGTCTGACTTGCGAACGCATAATAAATGCTGAGCATGACCGCGAACACGGTGATGCCTACGCCTAATTCAATAATAATTATGCCGTAGTGCTGCCCCGCAAGTGGATCGACGGCCAGTTTATTATAATCTAAGAATTGACCGCCTTTGAACATGCTGTATAGGCCAACGCTGGCGTATAACAGCACACCAAACGAGGCAAGCCCTTGTAAAAATTTCGGGCCCACAACCCTAAACGCGCTCGGCAGACCATAAACGAGGGCGTATAGGATAAATGCAGCGGCAGCAATAACACCGGCCTGAAACCCACCCCCTGGACCGAAATCACCATGAAACTGCACATACAACGCGAATAAAATGATCAGAGGGATCACGAGTTTCGCAATAATTCGAAGCACATAGTGATCTGTAAAGCCAGATTGACGCACGTTATCGGTTTTTTCGCGACGCACACCGAGTAGCGCCAACACACCAATCGCTGCAGCAAACACAACCACTGTTTCGCCTAGCGTATCGAACCCGCGGTAACTTGCCAGCACTGAAGTGACCATATTTGGCAAGCCTACTTCTTTAGGTGATTCTTCGATATATCGGGGGGCAACATGCTCATGAACAGGATTGTTAGCGGCCCCAAAAGGTGGCATATCTAACGTACCGTAGATAAGTGCTGCGCCGGTCACTGTTACAACCAACAGCGGAAGGAGAGATGAACGCTTATTTTCTTTTTCAGTACGTCCAGTTAGCGCCAAAGTACCCAACATGAGTACACTGGAAATACCAGCGCCGACAGAGGCCTCAGTGAACGCAACATCGACCGCATCGAGGTTTATAAAAATCAGCGCGGATAAAAAACTATAAATACCAAACAGCATGACAACGGCAAACAAGTCTTTCAAAAAGATAATTTTTAAAGCGGTTAAGGCCAGCATTGCCAGCAAAACTAAATCAATCAACTCAGTCATGCGGTCGCTCGTCCGTCGGTTTGTTAGTTGTTTCAGCTAAACACAATAGGCCGCCATGACGCGCAGATTTTGCCAACGCGTGCGATGCCGTAGGGCTCGTAATGAGTAAAAAAGCCAAAATGAATAGCAGCTTCGCGGTGTTTAAATCGAAAGAGGTCTGAAGCAGTAGGCCGCCTATAATTAAGATAGCGGCGACCGAATCGGTCACACTTGCTGCATGAATGCGGGTAAAAAAGTCAGGAAACTTAAACAACCCGACTGCCCCCGTTAGCCCAAAAAAGACGCCAGCAATTAGCAGTGCGCTACTGACTATGTCCAAAATAAACATGCCAAACCATTTTTTTAATTAGTTATTCAACTGGTGCGGTGTATTCGAAAAACCGAAGCACCGCGACCATCCCTATAAAGTTGATCAGCGCATAGACGATAGCGATATCCAAAAAGTCCGGACGACCCATCAAAAAGCCCACGACCGCGATAAACAAAACTGTTTTTGTGCCGAACATGTTTATCCCTAAAATACGATCGTAAACGGTAGGCGAGCTAAACGAACGGGCCAATGCCAAGGCCATCACCACCATAATTGCAATACAAACCGCTGCTAATACAAGGCTCACGTATTTTTACCCCAAATACTTGTGATTTTGTTTTCCATCACCCCTTGTTTTAACTCGTCGACTGACGTTGCCTGAAGCGCATGCACCGTGACCACATTATCGTCCAAGTCGACGCTAAGCGTGCCTGGTGTCAACGTTATTGAGTTGGCGTAGAGAACGCGATTTGAGGGTTTAATATTTTGGACCGATATCTCTGCCAAAACAGGCGATAATTTTCGGTCACGGCGCCAAACCAATTTACTGACATGGGCGCTCGAAATAAATATTTGGATGAATAACCAGCCTAAATAGCGGAACAGAGCCAAGCCCGAGCTAATTCGCTTGGGTACTTGATCAACCCTATCCATGCGTTTCACTACCACAAGCACAAGCGCAATAGAGACAGCGCCTAGGCTCAACAGTAAGGGCTGAATATAACCTGAAAGTAATAACCAAAAAATTGAAAGGAGTAACGCCCACTTGCCAATATGCATCATAGGTTCTGCTTTGTTCTAATTTTCAATAGTGTAGCAAGTTTTCCTAACGAATTAGGAATGTAAAATAATTTAAACTGAAGATAATCTCAGGTGCGGTTTTATGCAAACAAAACCAAGTGACATTATGGCAATGTAATGAGTGATTTCTAGACAACGCATCCTTTCTAACCACTATGTTATTGCACTGGCAATTATATGCTCGGTGCCTAATACCTCCATATTTGAGCCTGCTTTTTTTCTAGTTATTACATGTTAATCATCGGAGGCGCATTCGAGCATTAAAAGCCCTACAGTAATAAAGTGCCTAAACAAGTGTCTCACTTAAGCGCTGTTTCAGTGAAAGCCCCGTTAAAGTGTTATTATCGGGGTATCACGCATTTGAAAGACATATGTTCTATGAAAGGAAACAACAAAGAACCCTCGCATTTTGGCCTGTTATTACAATCCATATTGAACGGTATGATTGGCGATTATTTAGCACAACACGCCAACCCACTTGCGATAAAAATGGGGTTATATGACCAGTCGGATCGTTTAATTTTTGGCGAGGGCCTCGGCACACAACTTTCTGAGCATGAACTGTCCAATAAGGTTGTTATACTCGCTCACGGTTTGACTAACCTAGAAACTATTTGGAATTTCCGACAAGAACCCACGCCCAGGCATACGGCACAACTCGTTAACTACGGTACAAAATTGCAGGATGAGTTTGGTTATACGCCGTTTTATGTTAGATACAACACAGGGCTGCCTGTCGAGTCAAACGGCCATCAGTTTTCTGAAATGCTTCAGCAATTTCAACAGCATTATCCGACAGATATCGAAGAATTAGTGTTGGTCGGATTTAGCATGGGTGGGTTAGTCCTGCGTTATGCCCAAAAACATGCGATCGATTCAGGTGAAGATTGGGTTCAGTCGCTTGCTAAATGTATATACATTGGCACGCCGCATGAGGGTGCACCCTTGGAAAAGATTGTCGATATAGCCAGTAATGTGGTTAGGAAAGTCCCGCTTGATTACGTTAATCATTGGGCTGAATGGCTTGATATTAGGAGCCAAGGTGTCAAAGATTTGAGGCATGGACTTAAGCACTCTCAGGGTAAAGACGAGCTGGGGCAATGTGGAAGTTTTTATCCGAATGCCGAACATTATTTCGTCAGTGGCTCAATTGGAAACGAGAAAGACAGCCTATCAGGAAAAGTGTTTGGCGATACCTTGGTTCGACAGGGCAGTGCGGCTCCCCAAGCTAGACCAACCGATAGTTCGCATACCCATTTCGCTAGCCTAGACCACTTGTCTCTGGCTCATTCAGAAATGGTTTATCAACAGATCAAACAGTGGATTATTAAATCACCAAGTAATATAACCCTAAAACGTTTGTCTAAAACAGAGGCATCGATTAGCCCTCATCAAAAAAGTGATTCAGTAGCGCTCACTCGTGGGGTTATCGAGGTGATGTCCGCCACGGCTGGCAAAGTAATTGGTACGACAGAGATCGTACATAAGTCAATTTCAGACATACCGTTTGCTATTCTTGGTGCTATTCCAGTACTGAAAGAAGTTTCTGCTCCGATTGAAACACTTCATAACGGCGTAACGGGTGCTATTTATTACACATTAAAAACGGGTGCTCGAACGGCACGACGCGTGTCGTCACCAAACAAAGGCGATGCACAGTGAACAGTTTACTTGAAATTTATATTATAACTAATTGAATAATATGGTTTATTAAGTATTAATTTCGCTAAAAAAAACGATAGATTAAACAGTTTAAAGGGGTAGGCGAGTAACCAGTGTGCCATGGACGGAAAGCCTAACTTTTCAGTCTCGCTTAACTATCACGTAGCTACTCATTAACAATCACCCGACTGCCCCTTGCTGTTATTTACCTATTCTTGCTAAAACATCAACCCTAAAGTACGTTTAAGAAAAGTACTTAGTAATCATTCTGGTCAGTGTTTTTACTTTCTTTGTATAAGGCGGGTACAGCATGTGGTTAACCGAATGCTTATC
>CAJWAD010000031.1 GCA_913020245.1 uncultured Oleiphilus sp. | reverse complement strand
ATTGGATGACTCTTCATTGTTAATCGAGCGTGAAGCAGCGGCTGATTATCGTGAGCGAACAAAACCAGCGCCACAACCTGAGCCCACACCACCAACTGGGGGGCAACCAACACCTACTCCGACTGGTGGAACAGGCCCGACTGGAGGGGCACAGCCTCAACCCACACCAGGCGGCGGGGCACCTACACCACCACCGGTTCAAACGGCAGCTAAGAGGCAGTTCTACGGCAATATAGAACTCGACCCAGTGAAAGCAAAAATGGACTTCGCCACGATAGTTGATGAGGTGGTTCAACAGTTCACAGCGAAACTAGGTGTGGACGTGTCGATATCTGTCGAGATTCAAGCTCGCTCAAAGGATGGGTTTGATGAAGCGCTTCAACGCACCATCAAAGAGAACTGTAATGTGCTGCGGTTCAGTAGTTCAGAGTTTGAAGAGGACTAAAACCCGCCAGGAGGTATTGTTTGATTGGTAGAATGATCCCTAAATTGGCTTTGTATTGGAAAATTATGTTGTAGGTTATGGACATTAAATACTTCTCTGAGTGGTTCAGTGGCAAAAAAAAAGAAGTACTGCATTTATGTGAGATTGGAGACTGGGTACTTTGTCTGGACGAAAAAAATAAGAATATACTTTTCACGCATAAGGGAGGGCTTCGGTCCATTGGCCAAAATGAGTTTGGTCTGGTGCACGATTATATTAGAAGTCTTCAACAATTCGTAGATGGAGATGTTGAAAGCTTATTACTTTACCTCCTCATTGATGCTCAAATGGATGAGATTGAACGCGCTGTCATTGAAGAAAAAATAAGTGACGGATTAAAGAAAATGGATGTAGTATTTCTCCTATTACACACTGGAGTGCCGCGAAGATATAAAGACGAATAAACAGCCATTAAATGAAAAGTTAAGTCGAGCCAAATTTCCCATCATATCCAATGAGAGAGTATTTCAATTTCAAACGAGTTAGCGGCATAGCGGAGCATACTAGGTATTTCTTTATGCTTTGCTTTATCAAAAGTTTACCCAAGTCGGCATCCCGGACAAATTATATATACTAACGATAGTGCCACGTTCACTAGCCAGTCGTTTCTCTCCAGTTATCTTTTTAGCTTCGGCCTCAGCTCTGACTTAGTAGGTGTTAAGAAGTTTCATGTCATAAGCGAGATTCAAAAATATCAAAGAGAAGTGGAGCTTGGAAGTAGGACTTAAGTTTTGATTGCATAGACAATAGTAAGATGCTTGATAACCGAGATCAGATTGGACGTTTTGAGTTTGGCGGAGTTCGTGCTGTTATGATGAGACTGAATGCGCTAGAAGCTGCGTGTCACAGAAACTGTCACAATTAGCCACAACGTACTTTTGAATAGCGGGGAATAAAAAAGGCAAACCAGTAACTAACTGATTTGCCTTTCTTTTTTTGGTAGCGGGGGCCGGATTTGAACCGACGACCTTCGGGTTATGAGCCCGACGAGCTACCAGGCTGCTCCACCCCGCATCGAAACTGATGCTTTCATTTTACTTGTTCCCATCTGGTTCTCTTCTCGAAGAGTGGGCGCAAGGCTAACCGTTGGTTAGACTTTGATCAGAGGTCTGTCCCTCAACACGGCGCGTATGGTATATAGCGAGGTGGTGCGCGTCAAGCGCTTATGTCATTTAAATTGAAAGATATTTTTTACAATCTTCCTGTCTGAATGTTCATGTGCTTTTTACTCTGCTTTATTTAGCTTTAATCTACACTTAAAGCGAGCAAGAAATGATGTTGAGGTCCTGGGTTTGCCTACGGTTGATCAGTTAATCGCTACCGCTCGACGAAACGAGTCGATTGCGCGTAATTTATTTGCGATAGAAGTCGAGATAATGAACATCACCCGTTGTTCGGACTTTTTCGAGCAACTTTTGGTCATGGTGAAAGATAAGTTCGCAATTGAGCACGCTTGGGTGGTGCTCGCTAATATTCCTGCCAATACGCACTTGCTAGAGAGTGCTGCCTTGGTCGAAGCCGAAGAGTTCATGTTTCAAGCCGCACCAATGATTGATTTTTTGCAAGCGACCAAAAGTAGCCGCAAGCCGTTGCTGGTGAACAGGCAATTGGGGCAAATGCGTTCGTTAATACCGACGCCGCTTAAGCCAACCATAAAATCGCTCGCAATTTTACCGTTTGTAATCGACCGCAAGACAGTGGGTGCCTTGATGTTGGGCTCTGCCGATACGGCCCGCTATTCACCCGATAAAGACAGTTTTTTCCTCGAGCAGTTGTCAGTGAAAGCGTCACTGTCGCTGTCTGGTGTATGGGCGCGTGAACGGGTTAACTTTTTTGCGACGCGCGACCCGCTTACGTTATTACGTAACCGACGTGAATTAGAGGACACCCTTGATCACGAGCTCAGTCGCCATGCGCGGCAACGCGAAGACTTGGCTTTAATGTTTATTGACTGCGACGACTTTAAACAAGTCAATGACAATCATGGGCATGATGTCGGTGATCTTTACCTTAAACATGTAGCCAAACAACTTACTGAACTAACACGTAAAAGTGATTTGGTATTTCGTTTTGCCGGTGATGAGTTTGTGGTGTTGTTGCCTAATCAAAAGCAAGAAGGCGCCGACATTATTGCCTCGCGCATCAAAGCGCACTTTGTGAGCTGCCCAGTCAGATTTGATAATGAAATGGTGCCGGTGCAAATAAGCTATGGCGTTGTATCAACGGAATCGATGAGCAAAGTTGATGCGAGCTCTTTGCTTAAAAAAGCCGATGAACGCTTGTATGAGATGAAGGCTTTAAAACCCTCAAAACGGGATGAAAAGTGTTCGCCTGTGCATTCAGCCAAAGCCTAATGTGTGCGAGCATTATTTTGCTTTGCTGTATGCAAGCGGCGTCTGGCCACTCCATTCTTTAAAGCTTCGATAAAAACAGCGCATATCGGAAAACCCTAAGTTCAGTGCAATGTCATTTGCAGACAAGTGTTGGTTTTTCAAAAGTTGTTTGGCGCGCTCAAACCGACATGCTTTTAACAGGCTTTGATAATTGGTACCTTCGCGCGCTAGCCTGCGTTGCAGGGTACGTTCCGATAAATTAAATTCCTGCGCGATGAGTTCTTTTCGTGCCACGCCCTGTTGCAAATGCGCTTGGATAGATCGGCGTACACTCTCACTAAAATTATCATCACTCACGGTTACTTGGGCGAGTGCTGAGCGGGCTTTACCTTCAAGGAGCGCTAACTGTGATTGCACACGACGCGTGAGTGGCAGATGCACCACACTATTAGGTAATACGATCGCATTTTGCTTGCTAGTGAAGTTAACTGGGCAGCGAAAAAACCATTCGTAACGTCTTACGAGGTCTTCAGGAGGTCGGGCACGGCAGAGCTCGACCTTGATAGGGGCTGCATTTGAGCCAGTTAGCCAGCGTGCATACAGCACCCAGCTAGCGAGGACATTATCATTCATTTGGGCAACTACATTACTTTGCGTGTATTGACAGTGCCAACTCAATTCATAGGCCCGCTCGCTGCGTTTAAGTTGCGTGCTACCCATATCACCCACTAAACGCTCAAATGGTGGGATACGCTGAATAGCTTGCTCTAAGTTTGCACAGTTCAAGGCGATTAACCCCAACTGCGTGTAAGACTCTGTTTGAACAAATAAACTGCTATTTAGCCCAAGTAGTGGATCTTCGGCATGCGCCATTAGGGTCGCGATGAGTGTTTGAAATTGTTCGCCTTGAATACGGCCGCCGGAGGCCCGCTCTAGATGACTGGGTAATTCGGTTTGTTTCAGTATGCGAGGCACATTTAAACGTTGCGCGCGCGCATAGCGCAGGTACTGTTGAACCGCAGCGATGGATGCAAACCCAAGGTGTTTCATCTAACTGTAAGTCTGTCCGAAAATGTCAGTGAAAAGATTGGTCGATCTTATATGATGTTAGCCATAACAGAAAGGCTAAGAGCTTTAGCTTTTTAGATATTTAGTGACGGTGAGAAATAGGTGACACAATGCGACGTTGGAATGGCTGGGGTGATGAAGCAAATCAGATGGAATTGCCACCCTCTGCGGATGAATTTTTGGGGGCCCTAATTGGCGCGGCTAAACCACTGGTCGATGCAGAATTTAACGAAGTATTGGCGCAGGTGCCGGAAAGTCGGCTGGCTGAGCATGCGTCAATTGACCGCTCGCCGGAGCAACGCTTACGTCATGCCAGGGGGCAAAGCTTGCCCGATTGGCTCGCTATGCGTAGCGGTAAGTTTGAATTTTTCCCTGACGGTGTCGCATTTCCTGAAACTAAAGAGCAAATAGCGGAATTAGTTAATTATTGCTACGCAAATGACATTGTGCTGATTCCCTACGGCGGGGGCACCAGTGTGGCGGGGCATATCAATCCGTTTTCCTCTGAAAAGCCTATTTTAACCCTTTCGCTTGGTAAAATGACGCGTTTGACTGATTTAGATACCGCAAGTCAAATCGCAACATTTGGTCCCGGTACCCCTGGTCCATTGGTTGAATCTCAGCTGCGTGCCAAAGGCTATACCTTGGGCCATTACCCGCAAAGCTTTGAATTATCGACCGTTGGCGGTTGGGTCGCCAGTCGCTCTAGTGGTCAGCAGTCATTACGCTATGGACGCATTGAACAAATGTTCGCAGGTGGCGCAATGGAAACACCGAAGGGTCGTTTAGAACTGCCAACCTTTCCTGCTTCGTCGGCGGGGCCTGATGTGCGAGAGATCGTAATGGGGTCTGAAGGGCGCATGGGGGTTATTTCAGAGGTAAAGGTTCGTGTTACCCCGCTATCTCCTCAGGAAGACTTTTATGTTTATTTCTTTCCCAGCTGGGAGCAGGCCAAAGCTGCTGCACGCATGATGGTGCAAACTAAAGCGCAACTGTCGATGCTGCGTCTCAGTAACGCGATTGAAACAGAAACACAACTGGCGCTAGCGGGACACCCAACACAAATAGCTTGGTTGGAGAAATTTCTGGCGTGGCGTGGCGTGAAAGACGGTAAATGTATGATGACCGTTGGCGTCACAGGTATGCCTGCACAATGTCGCTCCGCCCATAGCCAAGTGCGTCGTATCGCGAAGTCATACGGCGCCGTTTACACTGGTAATTATTTAGGTAAAAAATGGGCAGCAAAGCGTTTCAAAATGCCCTACCTTCGCGAAGCGCTCTGGGAAAAAGGCTACGTGGTTGATACCTTAGAAACATCTACCGACTGGAGTAATGTAGACGTTTTATTAAACCAAATCGAAGGCAATTTGCGTAACGGTTTAAAAGGTGAAGCGGGTGATGAAAATGTACATGTATTTACGCATCTATCGCATTTTTATGCACAAGGCTCAAGTATCTATACCACCTACGTATTCCGTTGTGCTGATACCTACGAAGAAACCCTCGCTCGCTGGCGCAAACTCAAAACAACCACCTCTGAATTAATTGTTCAGAATGGCGGGACCATCAGCCATCAACACGGGGTCGGTAAAGACCATGCGCCATACCTTAAAACAGAAAAAGGCGCGTTAGCGATGGACGTAATTTCGGGTATTTGTTCAAATTTAGATGAGAAATCTTTACTCAATCCCGGCACGTTGATTGATGATTTGCCAGGATCTAAGTCTTAAGAGGTAAGTTGCCGTGACGCATCAAACAGCACTGGGTACATGGACCGAGAGTGAGCGCACTAAGCACATTGACGAGCTTATAAATTCGCCTTGTATTTGGGATCTTGTCGTCGTGGGTGGGGGCATCACGGGTGCGGGTATATTCCATGAGGCTAGTGCAAGGGGTTTGAAGGTGTTGTTGGTTGAGCAAAAAGACTTCGCATGGGGTACCTCCTCAAGATCGTCAAAAATGGTACATGGCGGTTTACGTTATTTAGGCAAAGGTCAGATAGGCTTAGCGAAAGATTCCGTGCAAGAGCGACAAAAATTGCTGACCGAACTCAAAGGGTTGGTGAATCCCTTACCATTTATGATGGGGCATTATAAAGGCAAGTTCCCCGGGCCTTGGGTTTTCGACAAATTACTTGCAATATACGATTGGTTAGCCGGCAGAAAACAACGCAAGTTTATTGATAACGCACTCACCGAATTTTGGGTGCCGGGTTTAACCCAAAGCCATTTGCTCGGTGCGACCCAATTTGGCGATGCCGTGACCGACGACTCGCGTTTGGTTATGCGAGTCTTGCATGAGGCCCGCGAATGCGGCGGTATTGCAATTAATTATTTAAAAGCACTGAAACCGGTAACGAGCCCCGATACCAATGTCGTGAGTGGCCTAATGCTCGAAGACGATGTGAGTGGTCGCGTTTTTCAAGTGTCTGCGCGTGCGGTAGTTAATGCCAGCGGCGCATGGACCGATGAATTACGACAATGCCTCGGCAAGGGAGCGGTTATTCGTCCACTTCGCGGTAGTCACTTAATTGTGCCATTTCACCGATTACCGGTGTCTTTTTCGGTTAGTTTTTTCCACCCAAAAGACAAGCGCCCAGTATTCGTATTTCCTTGGGAGGGCACCAGTGTTATCGGCACGACCGACTTAGACCATCGCGAGAGCTTAGGTGGGGAAGCCACTATTGAGCAGGTTGAATTAGATTACTTGCTTGAGGCTGCAAATGCGCAATTCTCTAGTGCTAATTTGGGGTTAGATGACATCATCTCAAGTTGGTCAGGTGTTCGGCCTGTGGTCGTTGAGGAAACGGCAGAAGCAGCGTCTGAGAACGTTGGAACAGACGCCGAAAGCACAGCTACAAAGCCGTCGGACGAAACCCGTGAACATGCTATTTGGGATGACCAAGGGTTGATCAGCATTGCCGGCGGAAAACTCACGACTTATCGGTTGTTGGCGCTTGAGGTGTTGCGAAAAGCGCAACCGTATCTAGCCGATCGTTTATCGTTAAATAGTTTAGAGACGGCCACTAGGTTTAAGGCTGTTGAGCTCACATCATCGAAGGTAAGCCCCATGCAGCTTGAGCGTCTCATTGGTCGATTTGGACTATCAGCCGGTGACATACTCGCATCGGGTGCCCTGAGGCATGTCGCAACAACCGATACGTTTTTAGCTGAATTACAATGGTCTTGTCGGCACGAAACGATCATCCACCTTGATGACTTGCTCTTACGAAGAGCGCGTCTTGGGCTACTACTTCCGGAGGGTGGCCTTGCCTTAGCTGAGTTATTTAAGCGGTTGTGCCAACGCCATTTGAACTGGGATGAACAACGCTGGAGTGCAGAGTGGTCGCGTTATCAAGATATTATTCAAACGCATTATGCCTTGCCGATTGAGGCCAAGAACGAGACCGTTACCGAGGCCGTGAGCGCATGACCACGCAAACAATATTGAGTATTGATAACGGTACGCAAAGTGTGCGCGCCTTATTATTTGATACGCAGGGCAACCTGTTAGGCAAAGGTAAAAAAGAGATTGAACCCTATTTTTCTGCTCATCCTGGTTGGGCAGAGCAAGAGCCCGCCTATTATTGGCAAGCGTTAGTAGAGGCTTGTGCGCAACTTTGGCAATCGATAGAAGCGCAGGGCATTTCAAAAGACAGCATTGTGGCTATGTCGATCACAACACAGCGTGGCACGATGGTAAACGTCGATCAACAAGGTAAAGCGTTGCGTCCAGCGATCACCTGGCTTGATCAGCGAAATAGTGAAGAATTAGGCGAAATATCATCCTTTGTACGTGGGCTCTTTAAGCTTGCCGGCGCGACGGATCTTATCAAACGGTTTCGCCAACGAGCGCAGTATCTTTGGATTGCAAAGCACCAACCCTCTATTTGGGCGAAAACGCACAAGTTTTTAAATATATCGGGGTATTTACACTTTCATTTATGCGGTGAGTTTGTCGATTCACTCGCTTCGCAAGTTGCGTACCTGCCGTTTGATTATAAGAAGCATCGCTGGGCGGCGAAGAACGATTGGCGCTACCGCTTGTTACCCGGCTTCACGCAAGCGCGCTTGCCCAGCCTATTCAAACCGGGTGAAAAACTGGGTGAAGTCACTGGGCTAGCGGCTGAACAAACCGGTATCCCTCGCGGATTACCTATTATTGCAAGCGCATCTGATAAAGCATGCGAAATTCTCGGCTCTGGTGGGCAAGGCGATGATGTTGCATGTATGAGTTATGGCACGACGGCGACTATCAATACCACCAGCAAGCGTTATGTTGAACCTATAAAGTTTATGCCAGCCTATCCGTCCGCAATTCCAAATTATTACTGTTCTGAGGTAATGATTTTTCGAGGTTTTTGGATGGTAAGTTGGTTCAAAAAAGAATTTGGGTTGCGTGAGCAAGGTATTGCTGATGAGCGAGGCATAAACCCCGAAGACCTATTTGATGAACTGGTGAATGATGTACCGCCGGGCTCGATGGGTCTCATGCTACAGCCTTACTGGAGCCCAGGGGTGAGAGAACCCGGGCCAGAAGCGAAGGGTAGTATCATTGGCTTTGGTGATGTCCACACACGTGCGCATATGTACCGGGCTATTCTTGAGGGCCTCGCTTATGGCCTGCGGGAAGGAAAAGAGCGCTTAGAAAGACGTAACAAGCAGAAAATAACGCTGTTACGTGTAGCGGGTGGTGGGTCGCAAAGTGATGCGGCAATGCAATTAACGGCCGATATTTTTGGTTTGCCGGTTGAGCGGCCGCATACCTATGAAACGTCTGGTCTGGGCGCGGTAATTAATGCAGCAGTTGGGGTTGGCGTACATAAAGATTTTGATACAGCGATTACGCAAATGACCCGTGTTGGTGAGCGGTTTGAGCCGATAGCCGAGAACAAAGCGCTCTACAATCGTTTATATAAAGACGTGTATCTCAAAATGTACAAGCAGCTCAAGCCACTTTATAAGACCATTCAAGACATTACCGGCTACCCGGAATAATGAGCAAAAAAAAACGGGTAGATGCACGCTGGCAACTACCCGATTCGAATTTTTTACTGCTTTATCCGTGGTTATTTGAGTGGCCCGAAAAAAAAGCGGAGGTACAACATGACCCTCCGCTTAAACGGGGATACTACTCAGTTCCACCCCCTAAATTTATCGAGGTTCTGGCCTCGCGTGTAGGGGCATAAGGTAAAAAGCTGTTGAGCTGTGTTACGCAATTGTTACCGAGTGTGACTCGTTGATTAGAAGACGAACAAAAAAGCGAAACGTGTGCGTAAATTTCGCTTGATTAGTGTTAATGGGTAGCCTTGACGCGATACCTATATGGTATTTTTATTAGACTAAGAATTAGGTTGTATACACCTACCACTGTTGCAAGGTATGGTTCAGTTGCCCTCGCTTAGTTAAATGGTTTGATAGCCTTTCGGTAAATCCGGATAAAAATATTTTTTGCGTTGATTTCCCTTTCAAAACTTCTGCGAGATAGTCAAAGCAAGCTCTATCAGCTCCGTTTTGCTTGCCGGTTCACGAATACTAATGCTTCTAAACCCATTATTTGCATTAATGGATGGGCTTTGATCAAACTCAAGGTTGGTGTACGTGATATCGAATTTTAGCTGTGTCTTGGCGGTCCATTGATGAATATGATTCAAACCAAACTGTTCGTAAGCACGACCACTCAAGGGGATTGATGGTTGGCCATAGCCTAAGTCAGACAAGTCAACTTTTAATGATTCACCAAATAATTTACCGTATGTAATACCAAGGTTAAGCTGGTCTGCGTTTCCCTTGAACAAACGAATCTTTAAGCCAAGTTTGGCAATTTTCCACTGGTAATATTCATCAAGAGGCAGTGAATTATCAGTACCATTGATTTTTCGGTCCCAGTCATAGCGAGAAGCTGCCAAAGAAACCCTGGCCCAGTAGTCTAATTGATAAGCAACCCCTACAATATACTCTGAGCGAAAAGTGTTAGTAGTCGTCTGTAAGTCTCGAGATGACTGAGTTTGCCCTTTGTAATCAATTGTTGCCTTAGACAAATACGCTTTTGCAAACACGGATGTTTTTTGATTTGCGACTTTCGCGCCGAGGACTAAACCAGGTAGTAAACCGCTTTCCTTGTTTAAGGGTTGGGAGGACGAAGAACCTTCAGTATAGCTAACACGTTGAACGCTAGTGCCAAATTCAAGTGTAACCGAATCATAGGCATAACAGGCCTGTGTGACATAAAAAAAGGAGAAGCAAAGTGCTCCTCCTTTTTTGATCAGATCGAAGGTCATTGCGTAATTAGAACGACCCTGATGCTGTATTACTTGTCCATGTACCCGACACTGTACACTCAGAGCTAAAGTCAATCTGGCCACTGGTACCGTTGCTGCTGCTAAAGGCGATTGAACCGCCATCAGGTGAAGAGCCACAGTTACCATAGGTTATATTGGTTACGGTGATAGAGACACTGCCGTAGCTTTCGTGGCTAAAGGTTGCATTGCCGTTGAAACCTGTGCTGGCGTTGCCTGAGAAAGAGTAATCACTGATTTGGTGGTTGCCACCGTCTGATCCGGCAAACACTGAGGAGCTTGTGCAAGTCCTAAAATCGCTCGCGTTGCTGCAGCGGGTAGAAAAGTTAAGCGTTTGTGTTCCAAATCCTAAACCGGAAACCGTCACATTATTATATTCCACAGCGAACGCGGCTGTTATGTCGCCAATATCATCATACTCCATTTTTACCGTTCCGCTTATTGAATATGTACCATTATTGCAGGCATTGAATGTGGTTGTATTCACCGCAGGCCCGCTACCACTGGTCGCGCCAGGGCCCTCGAGGGAAACCTCAGCGCTTCCTCCATTGGGACAAACCTCTGCTGACACATCGACGCCAGAGGGTAATAAGGCGAGCGCAGCTGCATTCGTCGCTAAATTGCGGACTAATTCTTCTAGGTCAGTACCTTGATCAATAACCACGGAGGAAGGGAGCGCGGATGAGCTTGCTGCCTGCCCAACTGCTTCGCCAGCGGCTTCACCAATCGCTTGAACATTGTCTGCATCTACCTCTGCAGGCTCCGTGTTACCTTCAAATGTTAAACTTTCGCCAACGGCAGGACTAACCTCCGTGGGCGTGTTACTGCTGTCACTACTGTCACTACTGCTCGAACAGCCATAAAGTGTTGCCGTACAGATAAGAATAATCGCATTAGTACAAATCTTCGTCATTGTTTTCTCCTTCTTGTTCTCTGTTATGTGCAAGAACGTTAATTTAAGAATTGGCCAGGTCGATCATTATTTTTAAGTGCTTTTTATCACTTACAACATCACTGATCGTCTTAAACTCTCCCAGTTGTTCTGTTTTTTATCATCACAAATCACGCCGAAAATTATAATCGGAATATTTGGGATATGGCAAATAGATAGCTTGTAAGAGAGGATTTGCTCACTAATACTTCGGCGAGGATTAAAGGAACTCGTGAAATGCCAGCGAATTACCATGCCAGTTGGTTCGCAATGGCACTTGTATACATATTAAACCTTCCGTTCCCAAGCGAACCCGAAAAATAATGGGTATGGCGATCACAGGCTTAGTTGATTTAGCGTGGATAAATCAACTAAGCCTGTGATCGCCACTCAGACACGACTAGGCTGTTATGTGTTTCATTTTCAAGTAAAGTCGCGCTGAAGTCGCTTAGCTGTTGTAAACATGCTTTGCTGGCTTGATCTTCCACGACACAAATTGCAGTGGATAGGCTGATTGAAATAAAGCCTGCGCTGGTCTGAAATGATTGATGGTTCAATCCATGGTGTATACGTTTGTATGTACTGGCAGTACAATTTTCGCTATTTGCGAAGTGCGCAATGACCACGAATTGATGCGCATTCATTCGGCAAACTTCATCCATGGGGCGCACAAGGCTGCGAATTTTCTTCGCTACAGATTGTGCCAGCTCATCATGTGTTTTTGATCTATAGTTGCGTGTAATGTCATCCCAGTTCTGAATGTTAAGCAACATGTAACTGGTTGCACCGCCGCGCGCCTCGGTATGTTTTAATACCCGAGCCAAGGTTTCTCCCGCTTGCAATGCCGTACCAACGCCCGTAGCGGGGTCTTTCATTTGGCTGGCCTTTAGGTGTGCTAACTCAGCTTGCAATGCATATTGTTCTTTAAGTAACGAATTGCGTTGTGCAATTGCGCGGCCGGCAGCGCGCACGCGAGGCACGAGTTCTTTTGACAGCGCCGATTTGAAGATGAAGTCATCAATTTGGCCTTGAAAAGCCTCGTCGAGGGCTTCAGGTGATTCTTTACCGGTGACAATAAGTCGATACGTGTAATGGGGTCCACCCATTTGCCAAGCGTCTATACTGTTACTTAACTCTAATCCACTCATTTCTGGCATTAGCCAATCTGTAATGAGTAGGTCAGCCACCTCATCGCGCATTAAACTGAGGGCTTCTCTGCCACTTTCGGCAATACGAAGGTTCGCATAACCCGCATCGCGAAGCATTTTAGCGATGAGCGCACGACTAAAGCGCGCGTCATCTACGATGATGATAGATAAAGCTTTGTTCGGCATTTCAAGTCTCTTACACACTTTTCCCTAAACTTCTATTTAACAAAACGTGTCAAAATCAAGCGTTGTTACTGGCTTTTCCTTAGCACTGGCCATTTTCGCACCCACTTTTTGATTTAGGGGGTGCGGCAAATTATCCGCTAGTTATAATAGTTTTCAATGAATCATTATGAAACGGAGTATGCCATGCCATCTTTCGACACGGTCTCAGAAGTAGACATGCATGAGGTGACAAATGCAATCGATCAAGCAAAACGTGAACTAGGTAACCGTTGGGACTTTAAAAATGTTCAAGCCGATATCACATTTGATAAGGAAAAAATTGAGTTCGCGGCGGAGCAGGACTTTCAGTTAGACCAGTTAATTGAGATGCTAAAAATGGCATTTTCAAAGCGTGGTGTCGATGTACGAGCCCTAAATGATGGGTCTGATAGTAAAGCCGGCAAGCTCGTTAAGAAAACTTACGCCTTGCAGCAGGGCATTGACCAAGCCACGGCGAGAAAAATGGTCAAACTAGTGAAAGACTCGAAGATCAAAGTGCAAGTGGCTATTCAGGGTGATAAGGTGAGAATGACTGGGAAAAAGCGCGATGATCTGCAGCAAGCAATGGCGATTCTAAAAGAATCGGATATTGATATTCCTATTCAATTTAACAACTTTCGAGATTAATTTCGATAATCTGCAGACCAACTCAATGACCAAAGTTAACCCAAAGGATGTCTAACGCGCGTCTAGGCTGGCGTCAGTCCTTTCAGGCTTTTTTGCACCCGCGCGTGGTGTCGATGTTGTTTTTGGGCTTTTCGGCAGGTGTGCCGCTTTTACTCATATTTTCCTCTCTGTCCGTTTGGCTTAGCGAGGCCGGCGTTGCACGCTCAACCGTTACGTATTTTAGTTGGGCGGCCCTGGCATATTCGTTCAAGTTTTTATGGGCACCCTTGGTGGATCGCTTGCCTTTGCCCGGTTTGACGAGGCGATTAGGTCGACGCCGTGCATGGTTATTACTGTCTCAGTTGTCAGTTATCTTATCTATTGTGCTGATGGCTATGGTCAATCCTGTTGAAGAAGCGGCGTTGACAGTCATGGCCATCGCCGTCGTTATGCTGGGATTCTCCTCTGCAACCCAAGATATCGTTATTGACGCTTATCGTATCGAATCGGTTGATGTTGATCTGCAGGCGCTAATGTCGTCCACGTATATTGCAGGGTATCGCATTGGCATGTTGGTGGCGGGTGCTGGTGCTTTGGTGCTAGCAAGTTCATTTGGATCTTCCGCCGGTAGTTATAACTATGAGGCTTGGCGGTCAACGTATCTCATACTGGCGTTGATCATGACGATTGGTGTGCTAACCACTCTCGTGATTCGAGAACCTAACGCTAATAAGCCCGTTCAGGAGCGTTTCACCGGGGCACAATACATACGATTTTTGAGTTTATTTATGACCAGCATTATCGTATTTGTCGGCGTATATCTGTTGGGTTCAAACGTTGTTTCGTCGGCAAAAAATAGTATTGCTGCACTCTTCGCAAATGCGGCGCTTGCAAATTTTTTAATAGAATGTCTGCGTTTAACGGCTGGTATTACGGTTGTCGCATTATTTATCCGATGTTTGTCAGGCACGCGCTGGTACGAGAAAGAGCTGATTCATCAGTCTTATATCCTGCCAGTATCAGAATTTTTTAGTCGTTTTGGGTTGAAATTAGCTTGTTTGCTATTGGTATTTGTCGGCTTTTATCGCGTCTCCGATATTGTTTTGGGTGTGATCGCGAATGTGTTTTTCATTGAAATGGGTTTCACCAAATTGGAAATCGCGACCGTGGTGAAAACATTTGGTCTGTTCATGACTATCGTAGGTGGATTTTTAGGCGGGCTTTTGTCTGCTCGCTATGGCGTTATTCGTATGCTTTATGTCGGTGCGATACTCACGGTGGCAACCAATCTTTTGTTTATGTTACTTGCCAGTGCAGGCAATAATATTGAGCTACTTTACTTGGTGATTTCGGCAGATAATTTAACCGCGGGGCTTGCGAGCGCAGCATTTATTGCGTTCTTATCGAGCTTAACCAATATTTCCTTCACAGCGGTGCAATATGCAATTTTTAGTTCTTTAATGACCTTGTTGCCGAAAGTAATCGGGGGTTACTCTGGCTCAATGGTTGATAATCTTGGTTATTCAGACTTCTTTTTACTAGCGAGTATGATGGGCTTGCCCGTTCTGCTGCTGATTCACTGGATTCAGCGGCATGCACGGTTTAAAAATTTGTGAGTCGTCAGATGTTTCATTCGTCTTAGGGAATATGTCACGCAAATACTGATAGGGCAAAATCCATTAAAAAGGGCGCTTTAAGCGCCCTTTTTAATCATGCTTTGAATTAGAACTGCGGCCTTTTGATGTATGTTTGTGCAAAGTTCTTGAGTTTTTCAAAGCTTTTTTGGCTTTGTACCGAGGAACTTGGTTGGGTCATGCGCAGTGATGCAACCGGTTTGGTCTTATCATCGCCATAGGCATCTTCATTTGCACAGGCTTTTGGCATTAGCTTTGGGTTAGCCCGCAGCCTTTGTGAAAACGTCAGATGTAACATAATCTTGCCCTTATCAATTCAATAAAGTCGCACTCGGGTATCGGTTTGCAGTAGTGGTAACCTTGCACGAGATCGCAGTTCATATTTTGGAGAAGCACTGCCATTTGATGGTTCTCTACGCCTTCTGCAACGACGTCAATACCCAATGCATGCACCATGTCGATAATGCCTTTGACGAGGGTTCTATCCTCATTTGAACTGATAATTTCATCGATAAAACTCTTATCAATCTTCAGCACTTCGATGGGTAACTTACGTAAGTAGCTCAGCGACGAATGTCCGGTACCGAAATCGTCGATGGCGGTACGAATGCCAAGCTTCTTAAGTTCATTAAGAGTCGATACGGCCAGTTCAATATCATCCATAATCGCCGTTTCGGTAACTTCAAGCTCAAGCATTGAAGGAATCGTTTTTACATCTTTCAAAACAGCGGCAACGTCTGATTGCAACAAGCCTTTTTGGAAGTGTTTTGCGGATATGTTTAATGCGAGTACGAAGTCTGGATCAAGGTGCGGCATCCAATCATTAAGGTGTTCGCAACAACGTTTAATTACCCATTGGCTAATTGGTATGATCTGGCCACTTTCTTCCGCAATGGGAATAAATTCCATCGGGTTGCGCGAGCTACCATCTGGCATTCGCCAGCGAATGAGGGCTTCTGCGCCTCTAATAGAGCCGCTCTCTAGGCAAATTTTTGGTTGAAAGACTAATTCAAATTGATTTTCTTTCAACGCTATATTGATCTCATTCCGGATTTTCATGCGATGTTCGCAGCCGGAACTTGTTTCTGAATCATAGAGCTCGTAAGTATTTTTGCCTTTCTTTTTCGCCTGCGTCATTGCGAGATTCGCAGAGGTAATGAGACGGTCACTTTGTTTTGAGTGATGGTCGCTGCTTGCGATACCGATACTGACACTCATGTAAATATCTTGATGGCCAATATGAAACGGCGCAGCGAAACAAGATAAGATGCCGTTACAGAATTCGTACGCAGATGCGTAATCTGTTTGCCGATTCATAATGGCAACAAATTCGTCACCGCCGTGGCGTGTAAGCACGCTGTCACGTGGCACTTGTTCCTCTAGGCGTCTAGCTACTTCTATTAACAGCGCATCACCGACACTTTGGCCTAGGGAATCGTTAACGTCCTTGAAGCCATCTAGGTCGATAAAGAGTACTAGTGTTTGCTGTGCTTCTTTTAAGTTGTTTAAGCTTTTCCGAAGGCGTTTTAATAGGGAATGACGGTTCGGCAGGCCTGTCAAGAAGTCGTGGTAGGTACGGTGTTTGGCTTCGTTTTCCTTCAACTTTAAAGCGCTGATATCTCGGAAGCTCCACACTTGTCCAACAATTTCGTTGTCATGCCAATGTGCTTTTGAATATGCCTCGATCCATCGGCCATCATGCGTTCGAATTTCTAAGCTGAATGTTTTCTCTGGGAATGCCAGTGAGCTGAGCATGGCACTTACAAATTTTTGATTTTTAAGGACGACGGTTTGGCTATGGTCAAGAAAATCGCTCAAGTGGGCGAACCCAGTGCTAATGGCATCAACTTCAAACATCTGGTCAAAGTTGGCATTGGTCAGGCGGATACTGCCTTTTTCATCGAGCATAATTAGCGCATCATAGGTAGAGCTGAGACTGGCTTGCAGCAGAGAATATGACTGCTCCAGATCTTTTTTTGTTCTACTCAATTCAGAAACTTGCCTATTGAGCTCTGCATTGCGCTGAATCAATTGTTGGTTCGTAAATTCGATTGACTGCTCTAACACTTTTCGCTTTTGTTCTGATCGGTTATACGTGCTACTGACGGCTTCTATCAATGGCTTGATCTCTTCGAGACGGGCGCCATTTGTAAGGTGCTCTTTCATCTGCTTTTGAAGTAGGCTGTGGTGACCCATGTTTTATCCCGCACTATTCTTTATTTATCGTTGTTATAATTCCACACAGCGAGTTAACGATCACCGATAGATGATCGTCGCTTTTGGCGCAGATTATCTAGGGCTAAATCTCGTCATACTCAACGCATTGCTCTTGGTAAAGAAAAATACGTATCCATGAGGAACTGATCTTTGTCTATTAAAGATAGAGGAAGTCTGGAGGGGGGATTGTAAAGAAAATTTACCGATGTGTTTTTTGTTGTTAAGCAGCAGGGACTAGTTCACATTTTTTGACGATTTGAAACGAAGGGCCTCTTCACGGCTTCGCTGGGTAAATGATAGTACGGGCGCCGTCTTTACATTATCTCTACTTGGGCCATTGCAAATGGGTGCTTATTTTTTCTTGATCCGCCCATCTGTTGTCAGATCATGTCCCTCCGATTGCAAGCGTTGCGATTGAGCCAGGTAAGCCTCGCTCTGCGGAGGAAATGAAATTTTTTGCTTCGCGTTAATCACTCTGTGCCACGGGATCGTTGAATCGTTCGGCAAAGATTTCAGTACAAAGCCCACATAACGCGCATAACCGGTTAAACCTGCTTGTTTGGCCACTTCCCCATAACTCAGTACTTCACCGCTTGGTATAGCGTGAACGACGCTGAGGATCATGTCTGTTTTCTCATTCTGAGTCATGGTTAGGTTGACCGCTAGTAAGGCTTAAGTAAGCGTTTGTTTATACGCGCAGGCCACCATCTACCTCTATTACGCGCCCGGTCATGTAATCGTTCTCTAGGATTTGCTTTACCGTAAGAGCGATATGCTCTGCTTGACCTGCTTTGCCAAGCGGAATGATCTTCGCCATATGTGCTTGCGCCTCTGGTGGCATAGACGCAGTCATTTCAGTCTCGATAAATCCTGGGGCAATGGCCATGCTGCGAATGTTATAGCGTGCTAATTCTTTTGCCCAAGTCGTGGTCAATGCGACGACGCCGGCTTTGGCTGCACTGTAATTACTCTGGCCAATATTGCCTGCACGCGACACGCTTGAAATATTAATGATGCAATTGGGCCGTTGGTTACTGACCATCAATGCTGCGGCTTCGCGTCCGCACAGGAATACGCCGGTAAGGTTGACGTCAATCACTTGCTGCCATTGGCTGAGTTCAAGTTTTTTACTGACTTTACCGTCCTTAACTTTCAACAACATGCCATCACGCAGTATGCCTGCGTTGTTAATTAGACCATCAAGCTGTTGGAAATCATTCTGGATTGCAGTAAAACATTGTTCTACGTCAGTCTCGTTTGCAACATTGCATACGTAGTATGCAGCTGTAACGCCTTTATCTTTGAGTTTGTTGGTGAATGCAGCGAGCGCCTGTTGATTCACATCAATTAAGGCAATTTTTGCGCCTTGTTCAGCGAGTGATTCTGCAATGGCAGAGCCCAAACCTTGTGCGGCGCCAGTAATTGCGATAACGGCATCTTGAAGTTTCATGTATTGTCTCAATAATAGGAAGAACATAAGTTTAACAGTCTATCGAAGTTTATGCCTTGTGATAAAACTTCCGGAGTTAGTGTATGCGGTCAATATTTTTTCTGTTCGTGTTGATGCCGGTCATCGAAATGTTTCTGTTGATCAAAGTCGGTGGGGTGATAGGTGTTTGGTATACCATCGGCCTTGTTTTGTTTACGGCAGTTATCGGTGTGACTCTGCTCAAAAAGCAAGGACTACGCACCTTGTTTAATGCGCAAACAAAAGCCGCGCAAGGTGAAATGCCATTGGTTGAAATAGCCGAGGGCTTTATGTTGGCCATCGCTGGTGCGTTGTTACTGACGCCCGGTTTCGTGACCGATACGATAGGCTTTTTGTTGTTGACTCCAGGGGTGCGTAAAGTCATCGCGAGAAGGCTTGGCGCGCAACTCATTCGCCCTGTCAACATGGGTGGGCAAGGTGGTTTTTACTCTTCATCAATGCGACGTCCAAATGAAGAGCGATCGGGCGAAACCGTCATTGACGGTGAGTTTGAGGAAGTGAGCAGTAAAACGCGGGATACGGATAAGCGTTTGCCATAAAAAAATAAAGTTTTTCCCTTGAAAAGTTTTGATAGGCCCCCATCTTTTAACCACGCAAAACCTTTGATCTCGATTGTTTTTCTAAATAATTGAAAGATAGGGATATTTTATAATCGGATTGATAACCTGTTAGGAGAATCGTTGAGATGAAAATCCGTCCATTACACGATCGTGTTGTAGTACGTCGTAAAGAAGAAGAAACCACATCTGCTGGTGGTATTGTTTTACCGGGTAGCGCTACAGAAAAACCATCTCAAGGCGAAGTAGTTGCCGTGGGCGCTGGTAAGCAGCTAGAAACTGGTGATGTACAAGCGATGGCTGTCAGTGTTGGTGACACCATAGTATTCGGTCAGTATTCAGGCAACGCAGTAAAAATTGATGGTGAAGAGCTATTAATTATGGCTGAGAGTGAGATTTTCGGCGTAATCGAAGGCTAAGCCTTGTGCGTCTCTCTTTTTAAGAAATTAGGTTTATAGGATTAGGTAAAATGACAGCTAAAGATGTGAAGTTCGGCGATTCCGCACGTCAAGGTATGTTGGCCGGTGTAAATGTATTGGCTGACGCAGTAAAAGTAACGCTTGGCCCGAAAGGTCGTAATGTTGTTCTCGATAAGTCTTTTGGTGCGCCAACGGTCACGAAAGACGGTGTTTCCGTTGCAAAAGAAATTGAACTTTCAGACAAGTTCGAGAACATGGGTGCACAGATGGTGAAAGAGGTTGCCTCACAAGCCAATGATGTTGCCGGTGATGGCACCACTACTGCAACCGTGCTTGCTCAAGCAATTGTAAACGAAGGTTTGAAAGCGGTTGCGGCGGGTATGAACCCAATGGACCTAAAGCGCGGTATCGATAAGGGTGTACAGGCGGCGGTTGAGGCAGTCAAAGGCATGGCGCAGCCTTGTACAGACAGCAAAGCAATCGCACAGGTCGGTACAATCTCTGCGAATAGCGACGCTTCTGTGGGTGATATTATTGCGCAAGCAATGGATAAAGTGGGTAAGGAAGGCGTTATAACGGTCGAAGAAGGCAGCGGTTTTGAAGATGAGCTAGATGTCGTTGAAGGCATGCAGTTCGATCGCGGTTACTTGTCTCCATACTTTATTAACAACCAAGACAACATGAGCGCTGAGCTAGAGAGCCCTTTCATTTTGTTGGTTGATAAAAAGATCTCGAACATTCGGGAGTTATTGCCTGTTCTTGAAAATGTAGCGAAGGCGAGCAAGCCGTTGTTGATTATCTCAGAAGATGTTGAAGGCGAAGCGCTTGCAACATTGGTTGTAAACAACATGCGTGGCATCGTTAAAGTGGCTGCAGTTAAGGCGCCTGGCTTTGGCGATCGTCGCAAGGAAATGCTTCAAGATATTGCTATCTTGACCGGTGGTACCGTGATTTCTGAAGAAGTTGGTTTGTCGCTAGAAAACGCAACGATTGAAGATTTGGGCACAGCTAAAAGCGTTAACATTAGCAAAGAAAACACAACCGTGATTGATGGTGCCGGTCAAGCGGCAGAAATTCAGGGCCGTGTTGAGCAAATTCGTCGTCAAATCGAAGAAAGCAGTTCTGATTATGATCGTGAGAAACTTCAAGAGCGTGTGGCAAAACTTGCTGGCGGCGTTGCCGTAATTAAAGTGGGTGCTGGCTCAGAAGTGGAAATGAAAGAGAAAAAAGCCCGCGTTGAAGATGCACTGCATTCGACACGCGCTGCGGTAGAAGAAGGTGTGGTTGCCGGTGGTGGTGTTGCGATGATTAGAGCATTACAAGCGATTGGTGACCTGCAAGT
Source organism: uncultured Oleiphilus sp. (assembly GCA_913020245.1). GTDB lineage: Bacteria > Pseudomonadota > Gammaproteobacteria > Pseudomonadales > Oleiphilaceae > PZPK01. The sequence continues at coordinate 9,514 of CAJWAD010000031.1, read as the reverse complement.
TGAGAATGCCGATCAAAACGTAGGGATTGATCTTCTGCGTCGTGCGATGGAGGCGCCATTGCGTCAGATCGTAACAAACGCTGGTGGTGAAGGCTCTGTTGTGTCTGATAAGACTCAACAAGGCGAGGGTAGCTTTGGTTACAACGCAGCCACAGGCGAGTATGGCGATATGTTAGAAATGGGTATTCTTGACCCTGCAAAAGTGACGCGTACGGCATTGCAAGCAGCGGGTTCTGTCGCAGGCCTGATGATTACAACAGAATGTATGGTGACTGATGTTGTAGAAGAGGGCGGTGCTGCGCCAGCAATGCCTGATATGGGCGGCATGGGCGGCATGGGCGGCATGATGTAAGCCAAGTTGTCTCATGAATAAAAAAAGCCTCGCTTAGCGGGGCTTTTTTGTAAGCAAAAATAAATTAAAGATGCAGTTATTGTTTGTTTTATATTTTCTTTGAGTGCATGCAATTCTTGGATGAGGCACCATATTGTTTGACAGCTTCGCTGTAATTGTCGACTTATTTGAGGGTTCAAAAAGTTGTGCGGCACAATCCAGCATCGTTTCTCTTTTCAGCATATGTAATAACAAGCTTTTCTCAAATGCCGAGTACATATTTTTTAGCTTCGAGCGCTTTTCCGAGCGCATGAGGTGTGTTTATCTTTAGGCTTTTTATGAGGATGTTAATTAATCGTCACCTCATACGCAGTACTAGTCCTAAAATTAGTGTAATTCTGCTAGAAATTAAATCGTAAATAGTCTGTAATTACGCGAATTTTCCAGTATTTTTCGTGCGCTTGTCTCACGAAAAAAAATAAGGCCCCTGTGTTTAAGCAAACGTTAGCCTATCTGGCGCTCTTTTTAGTGTCACTTGTCATTTTTTTAGTTGCATTTCTGCCTGCAAGTTTCGCTTGGCAACACGTGATCGGTCCAAAAACGAATTTGCAATCGATTGGGTTACAAGTCAAAGCCGTTGAAGGGACTATTTGGCAGGGGCGCGCGCAAGTATTATTCCGTTTTGTAGAAGGTGTGGCAGAGTGGAATCTGTCCGTATCTGAGCTATCCCAATTACGGTTGCCCTTGGCGCTAAAATTAGACACGAACGCGGGGAGTATGGAGTCGAAAGTTGCACTCTCGCTGGCGGGTGTTTCTGTAGAAATTCCGAGAATGGATATCGAGATCGCCTCGTTAAACAAGTTTTTGGAGTTGCACCGTTTACGAGGCAGCGGTGACTTGTTGGTACGTAACTTAAAATTACGCATCGAAGATAAAATGGTGCAAACGGCGTCAGGAAACGTTAATTGGACAGGCGGTGATGTCCGTTACCCTGCTGGTCGAGAAATGCATGAACGAAACATACTGCCTATTTATGGCACGTTAAGTTCTCCGAACGTTGGCAATGTTTCCTTGGGTCTACGCGATCAAGAAGCCTCTTTTGATTTTTTAAGTGCGTCGATTGATGAAGCGGGTGTTGCATTCATCGAGGTAAGGCGGCGACTGCTGGATATTGCGGATGAACCTTGGTCGGCATCGTCAGAAGAAACAGATGTCGTCTTTAAGGTGAAAAAACCTTTGTTGCAGAAGTTTTGAGCGAGAATAAGATTTGACGAAAGAACGCAGCATTGAGTCCGTTTGGGTAAGTCGTATACAGACCGTCTTGTTTGTTGCGCTGTGTATTTACGGTGCGAACCTGTGTGCGCAGCTAATATGGTTTTTGGCGGCGCCGGCCGACCAATCAGTGCTTTACACCAACAGCGCGGGCATTGCAGAAGTAAGAGAGCGCAGTATTTCGCGGCCAATAGGGCGCTATAACTTGTTTGGTAAACCGGGTGAGTCGACAGAAAAAAAGGAAGTTCCCGTCACGGCGCCAAAAACTCGTCTAAGGTTAATATTACAAGGGGTAGTTACGGCTGACGAAAATAATACGTCGGGAGCTATAATTGAGGAAATTGGCAAGTCTACCGACTATTACAAAATAGGCGATAAAGTGGCAGGCAGTGCAACTTTAGAAGAGGTATATTCTGACCGCGTTATTCTGGAGCGATCGGGGCGTTATGAGACTTTATCTTTTGATGAAGCAGCCGCGGCAGCCAAAGGTGTTAAGACGGTTAAATCAGTACCGAAAGTGGCGAAGAGAAGAGGGTCGATTGATTCGCCTGAGCAGTTTTTAACCGAGGCCACGCGGCGATTAAATAAAAATCCGAAGCAAGCGCTCGCCTCGGTTGGGTTGGCCTTGAGTGACGAGGGCGGCTATGTCTACCAGGGCAATAATTCAATGCTGTCCGGTTTGAATTTGCAAAAAGGAGATGTGTTGATGTCGGTGAATGGGCACACTCTTGGAAATTTAAAGCAAGATAAAGATGTAATGCAGTCTTTATACGAGCAGGGTAATGTTGAAGTTGAAGTAGTGCGTGATGGCGCCAGCTTCTATGTAAATTACCCTTTACGTTAAATGCGGTGTTAGTTGAAGCTATGCAATCGCTTAATGATGAGTTTAAGAAAGTATGATGTGTTTACGTAGGTGTTTTAGTGTCACCTTAATGGCCCTAATTATGACATTGGCCGCAAGTGTCTTTGCTGAGCAGCAGACATGGAAAGTTAATCTCAAAGATGCTGATATTCGTGCTTTCGTTACACAAATTGCAGATATAACTGGTTACAGTTTTGTGATTGACCCACGGGTAAAGGGCAAGGTCACCGTTGTATCGAACGCACCAATGTCACAAGATGCTGTATATGAGATGTTTCTTTCTGTCTTGAGCGTGCATGGTTTTGCCGCCATTCCGGGGGCAGGTGTAATTAAAATTGTTCAGCAAAATAATGCGAAGCAAACCGCCGATAATCCTGCTTATTTAAATCGTGTACCCTCTGAACAAATTGTCACACGAGTCATTCAAGTGAAAAACGCGAACGCGCTTGAATTGGTGCCTATTCTACGCCCTATGGTAGCGAAATATGGGCATCTAGCAGGTGTTGCGGCTGCAAATGCGCTCATCGTGAGTGACCACGTTGCAAACATAAAGCGTATCAGCAGAATTATCGATGAGCTCGATAGCCCCTCTAAATACGAGCTCGAAGTTGTGCAGCTTGAAGAGGCTTGGGTGGGTGATATGGTCGAGTTACTGGAAGAGTTGGCACCGTCTGAATTAGGCAAAACAGCGAAAGCTAAGAGTTCGGCGAAAAAGTTTAGTGTGGTAGCCGATCAGCGCAGTAATCGGCTTATTTTGCGAGGTGATGAGACCTTCCGTACTAAAATGCGGGTGTTGATTGCAAAATTAGACCAGCCTTCATCAACCGGTGGAAAAACTAAAGTGATTCGCTTGAAACATGCAGATGCCGAGGATATTGCTGACCTTGTAAAAGGATTAATTGGCGATATTGCAACGGAAGAATCAGCGGAAAAAGGCAAGGCTGCACCGAAAAGCGAAGCAAACGTCTACGCCGATGAGGGGCTTAATGCGCTCGTTATTCGAGGTGAGCCTTCTCTTCTGCAAGAGTTAGAAGGCATTATTGACCAATTAGACGTGAGAAGAGCGCAAGTATTAATTGAAGCGGCGATTGTCGAAATCGAGGAAGGGGTTGATGATAAGCTCGGCGTGCAATGGGCACTGTATGATCAAGGCTCATCTGTGCCAGGCGCTTTAACAAACTTCAGTAATATTGGCGGACTGACTACCGCTGGTATCCTTGCAGCCCTGCTAGAAAAAGACAGTAGCGACGATGGTAACTTTAGTCCTGAGGCGATCGGTTCACCAGGGCCGGGTATTACCCTGGGTGTCGGTGAGACGCGAGACAGTGGGGTGAGTTGGGGGGCGCTAGTACAAGCATTGGAAGGTGACAACGCGGTTAATGTCTTATCTACCCCGAAAGTGATCACATTGGATAATCAAGAGTCATCCATTTTTGTCGGTCAAAATATTCCCATTCTGACCGGTTCATCAACGTCAGGTGGCGCAGGTACATCCGACCCATTTCAGACGATTGAGCGTGAGGATGTGGGGGTTGAGTTGATCGTCACGCCAAGTATTAGTGAAGGTGAATTAGTAAGGCTTGAAATCGAACAAAGCCTCAATAACTTAACGTTGTCCTCGACAACAGTAGATGTCATTACCACGAAACGAAAAATTAAGACGAACGTACTCGCCGATGATGGGGAAACCATCGTGCTCGGCGGCCTAATTAGTGATGATGTAAAGACGTCTGAGCAAAAAGTCCCTTTGTTAGGTGATATTCCGTTCCTTGGTGCCTTATTTAGAAGCACGTCTACGGAAGTTAGAAAGTCTAATCTGATGATATTCTTAAGGCCCACGATTTTGCGGGACAAAGCAGACGCTCAACGCGTAACGCAAAGTAAGTTTGATGAGCTTTGGGAGCTGAATCTTGAGCTGAAAGCAATGAATGGTGCAACGCCTGAGGAATTGCAGCGTTTAGAGAAGCCTGAGATAGACGGTTTATACACCGAGATGCAACTGCGCTAACCGAGTTGTAAAAGTCAACGAGTCGTTTAGACATAAAAAAACCAGCGCATTGGCGCTGGTTTTTTTCGATACGCGTAAATTTTTTCGTAATCTTTTACGTCGCGTTACGCTAGGTTCTTTGCGACGAAGTCCCAATTAACGAGTGTCCAAAACGCTTCCAGGTATTTCGGACGAACGTTACGGAAGTCTATGTAATAAGCATGCTCCCAAAGATCGACCGTTAGCAAGGCGGTCTGACCGTCGGTCATCGGTGTCCCTGCGTTAGAGGTGTTCACAATTTCTAAGGCGCCATCCGCATTTTTGACGAGCCATGTCCAACTCGCACCAAAATTGTTGACGGCTTTGTCGTTGAACTGTGCTTGAAAATCAGCGAATGACCCGAAGGCATTATTGATCGCGTCTGCAACCACGCCGGTCGGCTCGCCGCCGCCATTCGGGCTCAAGCAGTTCCAATAGAATGTATGATTCCATATTTGTGCTGCGTTGTTGAAGACGGGTCCGCTGGATGCCTTGATAATGTCTTCAAGGCTTTTGTTTTCAAATTCGGTACCGGGCAGCATGCCGTTTAGCTTATCAACATAAGTCTTGTGGTGTTTGCCATGATGAAATTCAAGTGTCTCTTTTGAAATGTGTGGTGCCAAAGCATCAATAGCGTATGGCAACGCAGGTAATTCAATAGCCATTTATGTCTCTCCTAAAATTGACTCAAGGTTTGTCGCTGCCCTTCTCTGAGGGCCTGTGATTTGTGGTTTTTCTTTTGCGCTGGATAATAGCACCAAGCGCAATATCGATCTATGCTCTACGCCCTTTGCCTATCTATATTCGAGCGGTTGGGGTATTTGGATCAGGCTTAGCTTTTCAACTGGTAGTTGCCGGCACCCGGTAAATAGGCTGCGACGTTGTTGACGCGCCATACCAGTTCTTCGTAACTGTCTGCTTGAACGTTCACGTGGCCTAGCTTTCGGCCGGGGCGTTCTTCTTTGTCGTATAGATGAATATGGGCGTAGGGCAATGCCATAATGGCGTTGATATCCCCTTTATTGCCAATGATGTTCAGCATACAGGTTGGCCGTGTTGCTTGGGTATCGCCAAGCGGTAGCCCGCTGATTGCGCGCAAATGGTTCTCAAATTGGCTCACATGGGCGCCCTCAATGCTCCAGTGCCCGGAGTTATGAACGCGCGGTGCCATTTCATTTGCAAGCAAACCGTTGGGTGTTTCAAATAATTCTAGCGTGAGAATACCCACGTGACCGAGCGATTCGATAAGTTCTTGTATGTAAAGTTTCGCTTGCCGCTCTGTTTCTTCTGCAATATGCGGAGCGGGAGCAGTGGAATACCGAAGGATCCCCTCATGGTGTTCATTTTCAGCGAGTGGGTATATCTTTACTTCTCCGGTACTGGCGCGCGCCGCAATAACTGACAATTCCCGTGAAAAATTAACAAATGCCTCGACAATTAATGGTCGGCCGCCAATCGCTTGCCAAGCTTCCTTTGCTTGATCAGGGTTCTTAATGATGAATTGACCTTTGCCGTCGTATCCGTCGGTGGTTGTTTTGCTAACTAGGGGCGTACCTAATTCAGCAACGGCTGTAACGAGTGCGGCTTCGCTCTCAACAATTCGATATGCCGGTGTTGGGATTGCCAGTTCAGTGAACAAAGCCTTTTCTTTCGCTCTGTCTTGGCAAATTTCGATCGAGCGCACGGGTGGGTAAATGGTGACCTTTTCTTCAATGTACTTTAGAACCGGCAGCGGCAAATGCTCGAACTCGTAGGTAACCAAGTCAGAGGCTTCTATAAATGTCTGCAGGGCAGGGTTGCTTGGGATGGCATCAACATCAATTAGGACTGGGTCGAGACCCACGCTCGGGTTACCTGTGGTGTCGTAGAAACCAAAACGCATCTCAAGTGGCAAGCCTGCGAGTGCCAACATGCGTGCAAGTTGCCCTGCGCCAAGAATCCCGATGTTCTTCATTTGTTCGCCTATTTCTAATCTTGTCGCCAGTTTATGACGGTGTTCTAGGATCGTCTTGCGCGAGCACCGTTGCGCTTTGTTGGGCGCGGAATGCTTTGAGCTTCTCGTTTATTTCTTTGTCATGCAGTGCCAAAATCTGTGCAGCAAGCAAGCCTGCATTTTTTGCTCCGGCTTCACCAATGGCCAACGTACCGACCGCAATGCCCCCGGGCATCTGCGCAATGGAGAGTAGAGAGTCCATGCCACTCAAGGCTTTCGACTGAACGGGTACGCCTAAAACGGGTAAGCTGGTTTTTGAAGCGACCATGCCAGGAAGGTGTGCGGCGCCGCCGGCACCTGCAATAACCACCTGTATGCCGCGTTGTTCGGCTTCTTCTGCATAGCGAAACATCAAGTCCGGTGTGCGATGTGCCGAAACGACTTTTACCTCGTATTCTGCACCTAACGCATCGAGCATGTGCGCCGCATGTTCCATTGTTGGCCAATCTGATGTTGACCCCATGATAATTCCGACTTTCGCCTGCATTGTTTGCCTCTCCGCTTATTGCTCGGATAAATGCTGAGCCTGCCTCATGCTCAGCAATAAAGGGCATGAGCGTGCGATTAGACCGCAAAAAAAGAGCGCCTATCTTAGTGATTGTGCTTGATCCATGCAAATGCTATTTCCTCGTATCAGTCCTCGCGTTAGAATCATCCATCTTGACGCATTGTTTAAAGTATTAAACGTCACTGAGGAGCGGTAATGGAAGGGTTGCGAGCGGAAAGAGATGAAGCCAAGGCGTATCAGAATAAGGCGGGTAAGACGGGCCAGCGTCAGTCAGCAGCGCAAGCCGGAAGAGCGCCTTCTCAGCCGCCTAAAAGTAAAGGAAATGGTTTGCTGGCCAGCAGTGTGTTAGTCATTTTAGTCCTTTTAAGCGGTTTTTTGTCATGGTCTGTTTTTAATCAACAGCAGACGATTTCTCAGCTGGAATTAGAGTTAGCGGATACCGTTAATTTCATCACGGCCAGTAAGTTGCTGATGGCGCGATTTGAAGGCGAGTTGAGTGATACCGGTGCAGAAGTTGCGCAAAGTGGTTCAAGTGCAACTAAAAAGTTGGCTTTTCTTGATTCCGAAATGCGCAAATTATGGGGAGTGGCCGGCGATCGAAATAAAAAAGCCATCGCGGAAAATAAGCAAATCGCGTCGGAGCTTCTGTCAGCTATGACCGAACTAACGAAGGAGCAGGCAGGCTTCGCCTCACAAATGAAGGTGGGAAATAAAAAACTGCTCGACATTGGCGTGTCAGTAGCGGCGTTAGACACCGCGTCAAAATCGTTGCTAGAAGATGCGAAGAAATTAGGTGTTCAAGTGTCGAATAATACCGGTGACATGGCGATAACGCGTCAAGTTTTAGATGATGAGCTGATCTTAATAAAAGAAATTGTTTCTACCTCTCCACCTGAGTTGCAGGGCTTGCAAGCGGATATGGCTGAGAACAAATTAGCGATTGCCTCGATCGATGCAAACCGAGGTCAATTAAATGCACGCATTGTAAGCTTAGAAAAAAGCATTAATGCACTGAAGCGTGAACTGTCAGAAAACGCGCTGCCTTGATGAAGAGTTATGATTTGTATCGCAAAATATCGCAGTGAGACCTGCTAAACTAAAATTTCCGGATAGCTTTAAAGATACGAAATGCGCACTGTTTATCAACTACTGTTGAGCTTACTAATCGCTTCAATGCCTGCGTTAATAGCAGCCGACACAAAAGCCCCTTACTCTAAGCCCTATCATAAGCAGGGCAGAGGGTGGTACCCGTCTATTTATTGGTCGACGGGCCGTAACTTCGGTTCATTTTATTTTCCCAATCAAACGGGTAAACCCTTTGAGGAGTTAAGGTCAAATCAATGGGACTCTGAAGCGAACGGATTGATTTACTTTTATCGGCCTTACAGTCAGTGGGCAGATGAAGAACTTGAAGCGCCTAGTTATTACATCAACGATGAACTGATTTTTAATTTGCGCTCAGGAAGCTGGACGGTCATTGAATTACCAGCGGGCAGCTACGATTTTGCAGTACGCAAAAGTTTTTTGCCGATGATTGGGTTTGAAGCGTTTGATGATAAGTTATTGATGGCCTTCGATTTAAATCTCCAAGCAGACGTCGGCCTTGAGATTGATCCCGGTAAAATATTTTATATCCGCCATTCCGAGGTGTCGTTACCAAAACGCTTGCATTCCGAATTAGAGCCGGACGATGAAATGGTGACTGCCGATGTTCAGTTAATTGATCGTGATTTAGCTCTCGAAGAAATGCCGCATACTCGATTTTTAGAACACTCTTTCTGGCATTCATCGGATGCTGAGCGCGTCGAAGAGTTATTGAATGGTACCATGCAGGACTATGGCTGGTTCTCGATTATATGGCCCTGGTCAAATAATTTTTTGTGGGGTTTTCCAATTTGGTATTTACCGAGCGATATGTACCGAGAACTGCGCGGTGAAGATAATATGACGCTCGAAGAAGAGCTGTATTACTATGCGGACGACCCGGAAGAATACATAGCGGTGCTTGAAGAAATGCGTGCGCCTCAACGTAATTGGTTGGCGCCTTGGCGTGAACCTACGCGCACGCTGTCATTAAATGATGAATTGATCTTAGAAAATCTTGAGAAAGCAGCTCGAGAGGGCAAGATTAAGCCCGCCGGCTACACGCCAGATTATGTAGACTCAGATTATGAGGAATTCTTCTGGTTTTGGCCCTTCGATAAAGAGGCCCCCAAGGTAAAGGCTTTGCCTGAGCCCTCGAAGCGAATGTCTGATAAACGTCGCGAAGAGATGTTGCGGATTAGTTTCAGCTTGGAATAACGCTGTACAAAAATCAGACGGATTGTATTTAATCTAGCCGTTTTTTTTCTTTTTTTCTTGTACCTAAAAATGTTTAGGAAAAATGAGGCTTTGATGATTGACAGGGCTGGGTAAATCATTAAAATGCCCAACTCGATTTGAGTAGGGTGGTTAGCTCAGCTGGGAGAGCATCGCCCTTACAAGGCGAGGGTCACAGGTTCGATCCCTGTACCACCCACCAA
>CAJWAD010000030.1 GCA_913020245.1 uncultured Oleiphilus sp. | reverse complement strand
TGCAGAGGAAAGAGTAAGCGCTACCACCACCATTGGCGTTTAACGAATGGCGTATTCGGATCTTTACGATTACGAATGTCCATAATGCGCCAGTTCTTACTAACTAACTGGGCAATTTGGTAAATCGTTTCACGCGCGAGCAAGCTGCGAGTAGACCCGTTCCAACTTTTTTGATTGGTAAATTTAATCGCTGCGGTCGCATCAGGTGAGCGTGCTTTCAGCTTTTCTGCCATGACTAGGGCTTCTGCCATCGGGTCCTCTACCACCCGCGTGACGAGGCCATACTCAAGTGCTTTATCTGCTTTAATTGGGTCACCCGTCATAATCAACTCGTTGGCGATATCTTGTGAAATCGTACTACGGATAGTTTGCAGACCTGCCATATCAGGCACCATGCCCCACTTGGCCTCCATAATCGCTAACTCGGTATCCGGACGGGCATAACGCATGTCTGCACCCAAGGCGAGCGTCATGGCCATACCGTAGCTGATACCGTGCATGACACAGATAACGGGAACCGGCAAACGGTGCCAACCAATACAAAAACGTTGCGCCATATTGGTGCCCCAAGGGTTAAGTTTCCAGCCAATTTTCGCAAACTGACTCGGCTTACCCATCACGCTTTTAATATCGATGCCCGCGCTAAAATGTTCACCCTTGCCGGAGATGATCACCACGCGAATATCTCGATCTTTTTTGATTACCTTTTGAACATTGATAATGTCGCACATTAAATCGAAATTAAACGCGTTGAATTTCTCGGGTCGGTTGAGCATCACATGGGCAATACCGTCTTCGACTTGGTAGACAATGTGTTTAAATTCCATGAAGGTGTCCTGTTATCTTTCTTAAAAAGTTCTAAAGAGCGTAAAAACTATGTCATCCTTACGCTCAATATTCTAGGCGAAAAGGTTAGGTTAGTTATAACGCTGCGGCGACCTCTGCCCCTTGTTTTATCGCACGCTTAGCATCCAGCTCGCCTGCAAATTGAGCCCCGCCAATAATATGGAAATTAGTGCTCGCATGATCTTCGACATAAAGAGCCTTTCGAGATTCCTGACCCGCGCAGATCACAACGTTATCCACATCTAATACTTGCTGCTTGCCATCTATGGTAATGTGTAAACCCTCATCGTCGATCTTGTCGTAACTCACGCCACCGATCATCTCAACATCCTTCATCTTGAGCACCGCCCGATGAACCCAACCCGAGGTTTTGTTTAACCCTGCACCGAGCTGTCCTTTTGTTCGTTGTAACAAAAACACCTCACGCGCTGGCGCATGTGGCCTTTTATCGACCAACTGGCCGGGGTTGTCGCTGCTAAAGTCGATACCCCATTCCTCGCTCCACTCCTCGATACTTTGTGGACGAGGCGTACTGTCTGCCTTCGCTCCGGGATGCACTAGAAACTCAGCCACATCAAAACCAATGCCACCCGCCCCAATTACCGCAACTTTTTTACCTACTTCCGCACCGGTTAATACGTCAAGATATGAGAGCACCTTCTCATGCTCAATGCCTTCGATCGGCGGTTTTCTCGGATTAATTCCCGTCGCCACAATCACTTCGTCATAACCGGCTTGCTCTAAATAGTCGGTATCTATTTTAGTATTGAGCTGAAGATCAACGCCTGAGACCTCAACGCGACGACGATAATATTTGATCATCTCATAGAATTCTTCTTTACCTGGGATTTGTTTCGCATAGTTGAACTGCCCACCAATCTCATGAGCCATATCAAAGAGCGTTACGTCATGCCCACGCTCTGCCGCAACGGTAGACGCTGATAAACCCGCAGGGCCAGCGCCAATTACGGCAACCTTTTTCTTATTGGTGACCGGAATATACTTAAGTTCCGTCTCGTGGCACGCTTGCGGGTTCACTAAACATGACGCGCGTTTCAGTTCAAAAGTATGATCAAGACAAGCTTGGTTACAGGCGATACAAATATTAATTTCGTCTGCGCGATTTTCCGCTGCCTTATTGACGAACTGCGGGTCTGCTAAAAATGGGCGTGCCATCGAAACAAGATCCGCATCGCCAGATGCAATAATGTCTTCTGCAATCTCCGGCGTATTAATACGATTAGACGCACATACTGGAATAGACAGCTCTCTCTTCACGCGTGCAGTGGCGTCACGAAAGGCAGCCCTCGGTACCGACGTTACGATTGTCGGCACACGTGCCTCGTGCCAACCAATACCCGTATTCATAATAGTAACGCCAGCCGACTCGAGCGCTTTCGCTGTCTCTACAATTTCGCTCGCGGTCATACCGCCCTCAACCAACTCCATCATTGATAAGCGGAACAGAACAATAAAATCCTCACCCACGGCTCTGCGAATTTCTTTCACAATTTCAACGGGAAGACGCATACGGTTCTCGATGCTACCGCCCCATCTGTCGTTGCGCTTATTTACGTGAGGCGCCATAAATTGATTAATTAAATAACCCTCGCTGCCCATCACTTCAACGCCATCATAATTTGCAAGTTTTGCTAAACGGGCGGTTTTTGCAAAATCTTTGATGGTCGAACGAATTTGACGGTCCGACATTTCTTTTGGCTTGAAAGGATTGATTGGCGCTTTCTTCGCAGACGCTGAATGCGAGAACGGATGGTAGCTATAGCGGCCCGCATGCAAAATTTGCAACGCAATTTTACCGCCTTCTTTGTGCACTGCACGGGTCACTTTCCGATGGTTAGGAATGTCTAAATAGCTATTAAACAAACTTGCTGATGGGTAGAACCAACCGCGCTTATTTGGATTATAACCCCCTGTCACCACCAGCGCGGCGCCGCCTTTCGCACGCTCTGCAAAATAAGCGGCTAGCTTATCCATTTGCCAAAAACGGTCTTCAAGACCCGTGTGCATGGAACCCATGATCACGCGATTTTTCAAGGTGGTGAAACCGAGGTCTAACGGTTCTAACATATGCGGGAAAGGTTGATTGGTCATAGGGTCTTATCTCTCAGAATCTTTTAAATCACTTTATTATTAACTTGACGATGTCAAGATACCATCTATTTTGACAGTGTCAAGATTGATTTGGTATTGTCAGTTTTATGAAAAAAACGACAAGCAAGACAAGTAACACCTACCATCACCAGAACTTACGCGATACCTTGCTAGAAAATGCCGAAGCACTATTGAGTGAACGAGGCATTTCTGGCTTAACCCTGCGTGAGCTTGCTGAGCGCTCAAACGTTTCACGTCAAGCGCCTTATCATCATTTTGCGTCCAAACATGCCTTACTGTGTGCAATTGCCGCACGGTCGTTTGATGATCTGAATCATCTCCTAGATCAAACCGGTATAGATGATCCCGCCTCGATTCAACAACATTTAAAAGAATATGTAATTGCGTATGTGCGCTATGCCGCGGAGAACCCTGAAAAATATGAGCTGATGTTTGGTTCCGTCACATGGGGAAATACTCCCTCCGCAGAACTCACTGAAAAAGGCCATGCGACCTTTCGGCGCTACACCAGCATTATTGGCGGCTTAAAAAAGACAGGCAGCATGCCCGCCTATTTTGATGAGACGCGCATGTCGCAAATAACTTGGGCAACCCTGCATGGTTTGTGTCGATTAAAAACCGATGGGGTGTTTGTCAGCCTAGATGCAGTGGAAGAAATGTCTCTCTACGCAGCCGATATGATTCTAGAGGTAATTCAAAGATCGGTTGACACGCAGCCTAACAAAACAATCGCCATACCAGAATAAGCGGCGGATATCAGCGGCAGCAGGCGACTTGTGAATATGGTCACATTGCCAATCTTTCTGTCAGAAAATTTTACACAAACGTTAATATCTCAAACCAGCTCAACTTTACTTACGAGTACTTTTAACAAGTTCACATTATCGCAGCATTAGTTTTATCTATATAAATCAATGCCCTAAAAAAATTATAACGCCAATCAACCTTACCCTAATAGATTTCAAAAAAACTGGCCCCGTACTTGCTTATATGATTACAACTAAAGAAACCGTTTTTTAACTCATTTGTATAATCAGGAAGTTGCACATGAAATCGTTAAAATCTCTCGTTGGTGGCATCGCACTCAGCACAATCGCCAGCCTTAGCTTCGCATCGGTCATTTCAGTTGAAGCGGTCGTCACGGCAGACAACCACTACGCACTATATTACGGAACCACAAGCAGTCTCACTCATCTCGATATCTCTGAAAATGAAATGCGGAATGAGCTAGGTCGATTCAATGAAAACGATCCTTGCAGTGGCAGTTACAATTGGTCGTGCGCGGAAACTTGGAACTTCGAGATGCAAGCAGGGGATGATATCTACGTAGCGGCATGGAGTGATAACAGTGTTGCGCAAGCCTTTATTGGCCAGTTTACAATCAATGGCACCACCTACTTTACGGAAAAAAACGACGACTGGGCATACATTTCCGGTAACGACGACCTCAACTCAGGCGATGATGCCCCGGATACTGACACGATGGAAACCGTAATTAGCGGAACCTCTTGGGACCCACTTTCATCAGTAGAACACGGCGTTAGCCCATGGGGTGTTATCGCAGGGATTTCGACTGATGCAGATTGGGTGTGGGGAACGGACAACCTAAACGGTTCGGGTAGCGGCGCGGGTGAATTCCAAGTTTTCCGCTTCTCGGTTCCTGTATCAGAGCCATCTACCCTGGCACTACTAGGCCTTGGTTTGTTGTCACTCGTGTATACACGTCGTCGCACACAACAAAGCTAACAAACCGCCTATATAAGCAACGGCCGCAAACGAACGGCCGCTCTTCAAAAGGGATCGGTGTAACGCTGCTCCCTTTTTTGTTTAGATAACAGCCAAAAATAGCCACTTTAACGCACATAAAGAACGCGCCCAACACTCGAATCTATGCCTTGCGCTGCTTATTCACTTATCGCCTTGTTTAATAGCGAACACACACCTTATCACTTTTTAATTTGCATGTGCGGCCGCGTGTCGTAAGCTTCGCCGTAACGAGAAGCTTTTTGTCGTTACAGCGAACCAGTGCGATCGATACTCGATCCAGATTCATGGGTATTAAACTCGCTCGGGAAGTTGCTGCGTAAGCGTCAACTGAACCTCTAAATTTTCTGGATAAAAACGTTTTGTTAAACAAATTACTTGCTCATTTTTTCATTCTTTCAGTTTGTTTCGCGCCGCAACTCGCGCTCGCACTCGAGACGGAAAAAATTTCGATAAAAGCCGGTTACTCGCGCGCGATCGAAGACCGCAGCGATACAAATGGAGGGGCCAGCGATGCACTCGACCCAAGCAATGATGGCTTTATCATAAACGGCACTGCAACGTTCAATAGCCAATACAGCGATTACTTTAAACCCTACTTAGATTTGGCTTGGCTACAACAAACAGACCGCAAAGTTCTTATCCCGGGGCTGGGTATACTCCATTCAACCGAATTAGAAGATTCAGCGATCAAACCCTTCTTCGGTGCGGGAGTCGGTTATGCATTTATGCATATCGATGACTCACCTTCCCTTAACCTAGATTCAATTGACCGCCATGGGCAGTCTGTTGTGTTCACTGTGCAATCTGGCGCCGACATCCCATTAAGCGATTCGCTATCGCTTGATCTTACCGCCCGTTACGATATCTATAATATTGACAGTAGTTTTCTGCAAAGCCCGGGGCTTACCGTTGTAAAGGATCGCGGTGCGCTCAGCGTGTTAGCAGGCCTGAGCTACCACTTCGATTCGCCCCGACCCCGCTATATTGATGAAGATTTTGATGGCGTCACCCGAAACCTTGACCGCTGCCCCGACACCCTGATTAATGTACCTGTAAATGAAGCGGGTTGTCCGCAGTATCGTTTTAACATCAACTTATCCTTTAACTTCGCTAAATTTGGCATCGAAGATATTGTTGAGCACCCAGATTTCAATACGGCAGAATTTCTCAAAAAAAATACGCATTATTCCGTTCGTATCGTCGGCTATACCGATGATAAAGGTAGCGCCTCTTTTAACGAAAAACTCGCCAAACAGCGCGCTACTGAAGCCGAACAATATCTAATTGACAAAGGGGTCTCCGCCGAACGAATTGCGATTCTCGGGCGCGGAGAGCGCGAGGCACTTCGCAATACTAAGGGAGAGGAGAGTGACCTCGCAAATAGACGAATTAAACTGGAATTCTACCGAACGGAGCTAGGCGCAGAATGAAATTCGTTATGAAATATATCTTATTCTTGGCCTTCAGCATTTTAGCGGGATGTACCGATGACAACCCCATTTTTGCGGGCGCAAGTGACACCACTAGCACACAACTTACGATCGTACCGCTGCAGGCGAGTATCAACAAAGCGACCACCCAGCAATATGAAGCCTATCTCGTGAGCCAAGACGGCTCACAGCGAAATATCACCGAAGCATCAACCTGGAGCATCGATCAAGAGGCGCTTGCTTCGATAAATCAACGTGGTCGCCTAAGCGCTTTGAACGCAGGAGAGCTGAGAGTTTCAGCGGAGTATCAGGGCATGCTCGCAACCGCTAATCTGATTATTACTGACAAAACCATTGCCCAATTTTCGGTTTTGCCCGGCGAAGCGGTGACCCTGGTTGGTTTGACGCGTCAATTTTCTAGCTTCGTTGAATTTACGGACGGTTCTAGTCAAGAGGTCACACTCGACACGCAATGGACATCATCCGACACGCAGATTGCAACATTCGCTGATAATACGGGCAGGGCAGAGGCCCTCAAAGCGGGACTTGTGACCGTATCTGCTGAATTTTCCTCGTTCACTGGAATAGCCAATTTAGAGGTGGTTGATGGTGAACCCACGGAATTTTTGATCACACCCCCAGTGAGCTATTTGCCGATTGGTGTAAATGAAAATTTCACGGCGAGTATTACGCTTGCCACTGACCCAATAGAATATTTAGATGTCACCGAACAAGTAGTGTGGTCGATTGACGACCCAAGTCTCGCGTCTATTTCAAATGAAATTGGACTGCAGGGCCAGGCCACAGCCATAAGTGAGGGGCTTGCGATTGTCACTGCTAGCCTAAGCTTCGCCGGTCAGTCAACAACAGCTAACGCCGAGTTAAATATCATCCCCATTCGTTTAGAAAGTATTCAGGTGAATCCTAAAAGCGTGACCGTGGTGCGCGGAACAGAAGGGCAATACACCGCAACCGGCATATTCAATGATCAACAAACTCGAGATATTACCGACACCGTAGTTTGGACCTCTTCTAATGAGGCAGTTGCGAAAATTTCGACATTTGGTGCCAATAGTGGCTTAGCCGTCGCAATCACGCCAGGCGAAACCGATATCACAGCGGCTCTTTCGGGTCTTAGTGACACGGTAATAGGTACCGTTGTGGCTCCTGAGCTGGACACGTTACGCATATATCCAGAAGATCCGTCCATTCCTCTCGGTGAATCACAACCCTTCGCAGCATTTGCCTATTTTAAAGATGGCTCGTCACAAGACGTTTCCAATCGTGTCAATTGGCTCAGCGCTAATTCTGCTCTTGCCTCCTTCAACCCTCGTATAGCAGGCCAAGCAGATACAATTCCAACATATACCGGAACGTTACCTGATACCGTTGATATTTCTGCCTCATTGAATGGCATCTCGAGCAATACCGCGTTGCTCACCGTAACGACCGCAATACCAATTGCGCTAAAAATTGTGCCAGGAGCTGGCAATTTACCACAGCGAGTCGATGTAAATTATGAAGCTTTTCTAGAATACTCAGACCAAAGGACCCTAGATGTTACGAACCAAGTGATCTGGTCATCAAGTAATCAAGCTATCGCGTCAATCAGTAATTCTCCAAGTAACGAAGGCCGTGTGCATACGATCGAGAACGGCTTAACAGCGATAAGCGCTAAATACGATGACGGCACTGTTGAGCTTACTAACTCAGTTGATCTGCTTGTGACGGATGAATTTGTGACATTTATAAAACCAAAGTGTGAGCCAGCAGACCTTTTGGTAGGCGAATTTACAACGTGTACTTGCGTAGCTAATCTATCGCCAAGCGGCGAGTTTGATTGCACCGCATTCGCGAGCTTCACACCAACCCCCGGCGGCGTAGTTCTGTTTGGATCGGCGTCTACAAATCGAAATATTGCAGAAGCTATCGCTGTTGGAAATGTAAATGTTTTTATCGAATTTAGTAATAGAAGCGGCAATTCAAGCCTAAGAATAAAATAATGTAATGCTCTAGCTTCAGCCAAAATCACTTTGAAATGAAGAAAATCCCATTTTTTTAGACGTTACAAATAATGAGACGCAACATTTGAAGATACCTTATCTTTAGTTGACCATCGAAAAGTGCATGCAAAGGCGTTTAAGAGGGTATCAGTTAACGCTGAGCCCTATTTAGCAGCCGTAAATTAAGCACTAAAATCAGAGCGGGCTAACCGGTTCAATTTCGAGTGCGATGCCATAAATTCGTTGAATATCGTCTTGGATTGCTGAGGCAAGCGCTAAAATGTCTTGCTGAGTCGCCTTTCCTTTGTTAACGAGCACTAGCGCCTGTCGGTCATGCACCGCCGCATTACCCATTACCCTACCCTTCCAGCCTGCCTGATCAATTAGCCAACCTGCCGCAAGCTTAAATTCTTTATTTTCCTGCGGATAGGCTACTAATTTAGGATATTGCTCTTTAAGCGATTTATAGACGCTTTCGGGGACAATTGGGTTTTTAAAAAAACTACCTACATTTGGAATCGTATCGGGGTCAGGCAATTTTGCTCGTCGAACTTTTATGACATGGTCTCGTACAGCCTGAAGGCTCAATTCATTATTCCTGGCACCCGCCTTCGCAGGATCATTAAGTAAGGCTTTAAGCTCGCCATAATGCAGCTTTAGATCAAGCTGAGTGGAGAGCTCTAACACCACTTCGGTAATGATATATCGGCCAACCTTTT
Source organism: uncultured Oleiphilus sp. (assembly GCA_913020245.1). GTDB lineage: Bacteria > Pseudomonadota > Gammaproteobacteria > Pseudomonadales > Oleiphilaceae > PZPK01. The sequence continues at coordinate 21,711 of CAJWAD010000030.1, read as the reverse complement.
GTTTGAATATGCTGTCACGATAAGCAAAATCACATTGATCTGGTGTCAAGGTGACATACTGCTTTTCTTTTCGATCATAGGCCTCAATAGATAAGAGAACATCAACTAATTCCACACCATATGCGCCTATGTTTTGCACCGGTGCCGCGCCAACGGAACCCGGGATTAACGAGAGGTTTTCAATTCCCGCATAACCTCTGGCAACAGCCTCAGCGACCAACTTATCCCACTCGATGGCTGCACCCGCGCGTACGATAACCGCATCGCCCTCCTCGGCGAATTCTAATTGATCAAACCCCAACTTGATAACGGGCGTCGTCACAACCTCTGGTAAAATTAGGTTACTGCCACCACCCAACACAAGGAGAGGCAGTTCACTCGATAGGGTGTATAGGTAAGTAGACAGTGCATCACGATCAGTAAATTCATGGTAGTCATGCGCGCAACTTTTTAATGCCAAGGTGTTTTGTGTGGTTAGATCTTGAACGCTTGTGTCTTTTACCTGGTCCATGAAAAATACACCGAATCAACTTAGCACATTGCGTGTTAACATGTGTGCAAGCAAACCATGCGATGCTGACTCGACCAAATCGAGCACCTGCTCAAAGCCCTGATCACCCCCATAATATGGATCAGGCACCTCATCGCGAGGGATATCACTAAAATCTAGGAACAAACTAATATGCGCGCGTGTGTCGTTTGGCGCGACGGCCTGAATGTCCTTTAAATTAGCTTTATCCATTGCCAAAATATAGTCAAAGTCATAAAAATCACGGTCACTAAGTTGCCGCGCACGAAGATGCGACAACTCAAAGCCTCGTGTTTTCGCCGCAAGCGTAGAGCGATTGTCAGGAGGGTTATCAATGTGCCATGCCGCCGTGCCGCACGAATCTACGACTAATAGCTGATTTTTTATTTGCTCAGCAGCAACCTGCTCGAACACACCATGAGCCGTAGGTGACCGACAAATATTCCCTAAACACACGAACAAAACTTTGATCATCTAACCAGTAATCTCATTTTACGATTGGCTAAAATGGTGACGCACACGCGCTAGATCTTCGGGCGTATCGACACCTGCGGGTGGGGTTTCATGCGCGACTTCAATATGAATCGGCACACCATGACTGAGCGCGCGCAATTGTTCTAGGCTTTCTGATTGCTCGGTCATACTAGGCGACCACAACACGTATTGTTTCAAAAAACTTGCCCGATACGCATACATACCAATATGGCGGTAGTACTCAGTATTCTCAGGGAGATACTTCTCATCTTTCGCAAAGGCATCGCGCGCCCAAGGAATTGGCGCACGGCTAAAATAGGAGGCAAACCCTTGGTCGCTAAATACCACCTTTACTGCATTGGGATTAAAAACAGTGTCCAGATCATGCAAGCGTTCACACAACGTCGCTACCCCCGCCACAGGGTGCATATCAAGGTTGTTTGCTACCTGCTCAATTAACGAGGCGGGAAGGAGCGGTTCATCACCTTGTACATTTACAATAATCTCATCGTCTGCGAGACCCAGCGTTCTCGCTACCTCTTCGAGACGATCCGTACCCGATAGATGATCGTTACGCGTCATCATGACCTCAGCGCCAAAATTTTTAGCCGCTTTCAGGATGCGGTCATCATCGGTAGCAACGATGACACGCGACGCCGAAGAACGAGTCGCCTGCTCATAAACACGTTGAACCATAGATTTACCCGCAATATCCAATAGAGGCTTGCCAGGCAAACGCATAGAAGCGTATCGGGCTGGAATAACAACGGTATATTTCATGACAGTGACGGGCTCTCGGCGAACAATAGTGATCAGTCTTTACTGAGGCGCTCGTCTGTAGTGAGCGCGCGTGCTTCATTCTCAAGCATGACGGGGATGCCATCACGAATCGGAAACGCCAAAGCGTCAGCCTTGCAAATCAACTCTGACGCTTCTTTATTATATTTTAGCTCGCCTTTGCAGATCGGGCAGGCCAAGATAGAAAGTAGTTTTTTATCCAAGACATTTTCCTAACATCATTTTAAAAACACATTTACCACTTATTTAGTCGCCACTTGCGCTTCGTGGTAACCGCTTCGAATGTTGCAGCATATTGTATAACCTAACGGCAAACTTGTCTGCATAGTCACTATTTGCCTTCTCTGTCAGCGCATTCGTTAATACCGCCTCAACACAGAGTACCCAGGCATTGTGCAAAGTAAACTGTCGGCATTTGACCGCATCTTTTTCAGTCATGACAATCAGCGAGTCATCACTCGAAAAATTTTCTTTTCTATAAGCATGGTGATCGGGAAAAGCATGTCTTTCGATATGACGAAGCCCCAAACCCTCTAAAGAGCTAAAAAAACGCTCTGGGTTACCAATCGCCGCGAAGGCCTGAATAGTGTGTTGCGAGCCAAAGCGGGCGACAAAGTCATCCACTGACAAACGTTGTTCACCATCCAATGATGAAAAATAAAGCGCCTGCATGTGCATCCGATACACATTATCACTCGCTAAATGGCAGGGGGGAATCGCATGATTATCTTGTTGATTCCAACAGAGAAAATCGACAGTTTTTAGGCGACTAACTGGCTCTCGCAATGGCCCCGCCGGCAATAGATGCTCATTGCCTAAGCCGCGCGTTGCGTCAAGTACACAAATTTCAATATCTCGCGGCATCGCATAATGCTGCAAACCATCATCGGCTATTACGAGTTCACAACCTTCAGCTTGCGCGGCTGCAACCGCCAAACAACGCTTTGGCGCCACAAAAATAGGACAAGACACTAAATGACGTAACATCATTGGTTCATCACCCACCTCATTTGCTTGGCTGTCTATTTTGACTTGCCGAACCTGATCATTAGGAATCTTGGCGCCATAACCACGACTCACCACAGCAGGCTTAATGCCCATATGTTGAAAAGCATGCACCAAGTGCGCGACCAGCGGCGACTTTCCGGTCCCTCCAACCGTAATATTGCCGACAACGATCACAGGGACACTTGATGACGCGGCATTTTTTACAGAAGCGAGATAACGACGACGGCGATGACGCGTAACCAGACCAAACAACCATGATAAGGGTAATAGCAAGCCTAACCACCAAGCCCCGTTATACCAAGCCTTGATGAACGTATCGGAAATGCCTGCCATCACAGCACCTAGTGCGAATCTTCCAAGGCGATATTGTATAGTTTGGCGTACTCACCCTCTAAAGCGAGCAGTTGTGTATGTGTGCCCTGCTCGACGATGGAGCCTTCATCCATAACCACAATCTTGTCGGCGTTTTCGATCGTAGACAACCGATGTGCAATCACTAAAGTCGTGCGACCCTCCATCAATTTATCTAATTCTTTTTGAATAACTTTTTCAGACTCGTTGTCTAAAGCTGAGGTTGCTTCATCGAGAATTAATAGCGGAGCGTCTTTAAGCAAAGCACGCGATATAGCGAGGCGCTGTCGCTGCCCTCCTGAAAGGGAAATACCGTTATCGCCTACTTCGGTGTCAAAGCCCTGGTCTTTCGCTTCAATAAACTCGAGCGCGTTGGCTTTGCGCGCAACATCGATAAGCTCTTCTCGATTCGCGCCATCAAGACTGCCATAAGCAATGTTGTTAGCAATCGTGTCGTTAAACAGGGTGACATGCTGAGTGACAATAGCAATCTGATCGCGTAAAGAGCGCAAGGTATACTCGCTCAATGCAACATCATCTAAACGAATTTCGCCAGATACCGGCTCATAAAAACGCGGCACTAAATTAGCGACGGTTGACTTACCACTGCCTGAGCGTCCAACTAAAGCAACGGTTTCCCCGGGCGCAATACGCAAACTGAAATCCTTGAGCACTGCCGATTCACTACCATGGTATTTAAAACTGACTTGATCGAATACTAATTCGCCGTTTACCTCGGCAAGTGGGCGTGTGCCTCGATCTTCTTCCGGTGGCGCATCAAGCACCGTAAATAAATCGCGCGCAGCCGCCACGCCACGCTGAATCTTTTCATTAACTTGTGTCAATTGACGAATCGGTTTCGCCATCGTCGATGCCGCGGTAATGATAACCACGAAGGTCGCGCCCGTCATATCGCCGCGCACACCAGGCGCGAGCGCGAGCCAAATCAAAATTGAAATTGAGCAAGCAACCAATAGTTGGATGATCGGCGTACTGATCATCTTGGTGAACTCCATCTTTAAACTTTGCACCAGGTTATACTGGCTTGAGGTAAAGAAGCGCTTTTGCTCGTAGGCTTCGCCGCCAAAAATACGCACAACTTTATAGCCGGTCACAATTTCTTGCGTCACATGCGTTACATCACCTACGGAATTCATTATTCGCTTGCTGAGTTTTCGAAAACGTTTACTAACATATCGAATTACCAAGCCAATAATAGGACCAAGACATAGGAAGATAAGCGTAAGCTTCCAATTTGCAAAAAACATGACCGCAAGCAAACCGATGACGGTTAGGCCCTCGCGCACCGTCACCGTCACGGCATCTGAGATAGCCGAGGTGACTTGCTCAACATTATAGGTAATCCGTGAGATCAGATGGCCGGACGAGCTATTATCAAAGAAAGCGGTAGGTAATTTTAAATAACTATCAAATATTTCGACGCGCATAGTGTGCACAACATTACGCCCCACATAAGCAATGTAATAGCCACCGAGAAAACCACCAATACCGCGCATTGCAAACAACGCAAGGATAAGCGCGGGGAGCAGCAGACGACTCTCATCAGTTGGTGACTCGACTACCTCAATAACGTATTCGAGCGCCTGCACCATCCCGGCACTCGCGCCGGCATAAACAATATTGCCAAAAACACTTAACGCAAAAAAGAATTTTAACGGTTTTACGTATACGAACAGGCGGCGGTAAAGCTGCCAGTTTGTATCGTCTTTCTGAGGTAACGCTTGCGCGCCTTTTATCATTAACTACGCTCGATTTAGTTTTTCGACTGCGTACGCTGCGTCGTAATACTAAGTTGAACAAATCCTAGTTGCCCAGCAACATCCATCACACGCACCACAAATTCATGATCGGTTTTAGCATCTGCGGTAATAATGAACGGCACTTTGGTATTGCCGTTTGACAATTTTTCAATCGCTTTCTTTAACGTATCTTCTTGGTTATTTATCAGTGCGCGCTCGTTTACCGAATATTCGCCTTCCGCGTTTACGATCACTTCAATTTCGTCTACCGCAGGCTTGGCAGGCTCGCCACTGGATTGCGGCAAATCAATTTCAAGATGGCTCTCTTTGGTAAATGTCGTCGACACCATAAAAAAGATCAGTAGCAAGAACACCACATCTATCAGTGGCGTCAGATTTACTGAAACTTCTTCTGAAGCTTGTCGCTTAAAATTCAAGACGTGGGTTCCTCAGAACGAGTCGCCTCTCGGTCGCCATGCACGATCTCAACAAGGCGCAGCGCATCTTGTTCCATATCAATAACAATCTCATCGACACGACGTAAAAAGTAACGGTGAAAAATCAGCGCAGGAATAGCGACAGTTAAGCCTGCTGCGGTTGTGATTAAGGCTTCTGAGATACCACCTGCCAGCGCGGCTGCATTGCCCGCACCTTCGAGCTGTAACTGCGCGAACACTTTGATCATCCCTATAACGGTGCCCAACAGGCCAAGAAGTGGCGCGATCACAGCGACAGTGCCAAGCCCTGTCAGAAAGCGCTCCATTTCATGCACAACGTGACTCGCTTCTTGCTGAATGCTCTCTTTCATGATGTCTCGACCATGTTTTGCATTCATCAGACCCGCAGCTAAAATTCGACCAATGGGTGCTGCATCTTTCAGTTCTCGCAGTTTTTTAGAGTCAAGCTCCTTACGCTTTATCCAGCCCCATAGGTCGTTGGTAAGGGATTTGGGTGCCAAACGATTGACCCGCAGCGTCCAGAAGCGTTCAATAATGATCGCCAAGGCCAAAACAGAGCATAGCAAGAGCGGGAACATAATCACGCCGCCGGGCTTCAGTAAATCTAACACGAACAAATCTCCTACGAACCAACAGGCTTTAATTTGGGTTATTGCCGCGATACTGTATCACAAACCATTGGTTTGAAAAGCCTGCCACTTGTCAAAGTAGATTACGCTTATGCAAGATGCGATCAAGGCATAATCCAAAATGGTAGGTTTTGCTTCCTGCTTTGCACGAGCTGAAAGTCAGGCTCACCGTCACCGCCTGTTGTTTCCCATAACAACGCACCCGTCTCAGCTGTCAACAATGCCTGTGCGCCAATTCGCTCTATTCGTCCCATCACTCCGTCATGAGGATGATTGAACCGGTTAGCGTAACCGGCCGAAAGCACCACATATTTCGGTTTCACCCACTTAAGTAAGGTCATCGATGTCGCCGCTTTTGCGCCATGATGCCCTGCAATCAAAATATCTGCCTCTAACGCTGATAAACGTCCGCGTTCGGAAAAATGCGTTAAAAAATCACGTTCAGCTTGACCTTCAATATCCCCCATTAGCAACATACTTGTAGTCGCTATATTAAGCTTGATCACGCAAGAACGCGCATTAGCATTTTGCACGTCTTTAGCCAGATAGGCTGTTGAAGGGAATAGCACTTCAACTGTGAACTTTTCGCGGGCCCAGCGCATACCTTCAACACACTGCCTGCCAAAAAATTGATTATTGGACAGTCGTTCCGGCTCACCCAACCAAAGGTTTTGAGGCCCTATTTTTTCAAGCAACTCATTAGCACCGCCAGCATGGTCATTATCACCATGGCTCAAAACCAAGTTGATGGTACGGTGTTTGGAGGATCTTAAGAGTGGCCATAAAACACGTTCAGAAAACACAAAGCGTTCATATTTAGGCCCTACATCATACACCCATGCATGCGCGTTCGATTTAGCAATGACTGATAACCCCTGACCGGCATCGAGCACCACAAGCCTAGACAAAGCATCGGAATTTGGCTGATTAACGAAAGATACTAATGCGACAAAACTAAGCCCAAGTGCGCTCGAATAAACAGTGATTCGCCTAAGCAGTAGCGCAATTAAAAAAACGAAACCACATAATAGCGAAACAATGCCGACGCTTGGCGAGGGTAAGTAAACCGCTTGTTCCGCTAACGAATCCAAATAAGTAAGAAGAAGAGACAGCACTTCACCTAGAAAGATGAAAACAAAGCTTGTATCAACATAGTAACTCAACAAAAAGCCAAACATGGCTAGAGGCAGCACGACCAAAGATATCCAAGGAATCGCTACAATATTTCCCAGTACTGACCAAACACTGGTTTCTTGAGAAAAACCCGCCAGAAGAAAATACATCCAAGCCGTGATAAAGCATTGCACTTTCAATAAAGACCAAGCATTGCTGCTCACAGCCTTGAGCTTTATTAACCAAAGTAGAAAAGCGACTGCACAAAAGGAAAACCAGAAACCTGCATTCAAGGTTGCCAAAGGGTCTAATATCAGCACGAAGGCCAGTGCAACGATAAAGGGTTTAAAAAGCCTGGGGGCGAAATAACCTTGCTGATAAAGCATTATAATCAATGCCATCACCCAAGCTCGCTGGGCCGAAGGAGAAAAACCGACTAACGCTATATAAATTATGCCACCCAGTGCTGAACATAAAACACGCGAGCGTCCCTTCAAAAAAGTGCCGAGCAAGGCAAATAAAAACCACATAATTAAGCCAACATGCAGACCAGAAATCGCCATTAAATGCTGAGTTCCGCTGCGTTGTAGTACTTGATGTTCATGTGTAGATATTTTATTACGATCACCCAGCACCAGCGCTCTGATCAAACCTGAATGCGGCATGTCAGCTAAGACAACATCAAGGTGATTACTCACCGCTAACCGCAATGAAAAAAGCCAGGTTTTAGGCGACTCCGCTATACACACAGTTGGCTCGGCTGACTTTATTGAGCCCAAAGCAGCAATACCGTGATAAAACAAATATTGCTCGTAACTAGACATCCAAGGATTGTACGTGGCGCGTGGCTGTTTTAATGTGAGCGCTAAACGCCAGCACTGTCCATTATTTTTTACATCAATTGCTGTCGTCGTGCTCAGCTTGGCTTTTTCTATAAGCAACGCATCATTGCCTAGATCATCGTTTAGCTGCTGTAAATTGCAAAACGTATATTGCTGATAAGCGTGGCGCATAAGCGGCAGATCGCACAGGCGACCCTCAAACATTAGGCGTTCTCCGACAAAGCGTTCAGGTATAACAGAATCTATGCGCTTCTCTGCATACTTCGAGGCATAACCGAACCCCATCATCAATAAAGAAACACACAGGATAATTTGCCAGATATAATAAACACTGAGGGTACGTTGTCGCGAGACCGCGTAAAAAACGAACAAAAAAGCGCTAGCCATGCCAGAAAAATTAAATAAAGCGGCGCTAGGGGCTAGGAGCGGAGACCCACAATAAAGTAGGATTGCTCCAGCGGAAAAAGCCAGAAGATAGCGTGTCATGCAACTCATCCATGAGTAAATATGTTGGTGTAGGTTGTTAGGTTTTAATTACGCTACATTGATATATGACCTACGATATCCTTATCTGGAGTCATTTTTAACAATGCCTTGTCGCTACAAAAGAGTGAAAACAACAGCCAACTCAGTATGCCAAAAAAATTAATCAAAAAATATCTACCGTCCTCCGAGTCGATAAAGAACAATAAATCACTCGGTTTCTTGGGTGATATGATTCACGAACCCAACCTCTGGCATTTGAACAGACACTCCGTGGTCAAGGCGTTTGCAATCGGCTTATTTTGGGGCTGCATGCCAATGCCGTTTCAAATGGTTGCTGCTGCTTTATTTGCACTTTGGTTAAACGCAAATCTCCCACTATCTGTCGCGATTGTTTGGTTTTCCAACCCAATTACGATGCCCCCAATTTTTTATTTTGAGTATCTCGTTGGGGCATGGATCTTAGACATGCCCACCGTCGCTTTTGAAAATGAGTTCAGCATTGAATGGTTAAAAGATAAACTTTACGAGATTGGTGTGCCGCTATATTTTGGCGCCGTTGCCTGCGGTATCGTACTCAGCACATTTGGGGCTTTCACTGTTTCTTTTTTATGGAAAAGGAACGCCTTAAAACGCTGGAAGGCAAGAAAAATAAGACAAAAAAGTCAGCCCGATAAACCGGATGGTGAGGATAAAACTCATAACGACTAAACGCTAATGTCTTTTAACTCACCGGCCTCAAGCAGCAGGGTGCGGTCCATTCGATTTGCCAAAGGTATATCGTGCGTCACAATAACAAAGCTGGTATTCAGATCCTGCTGCAATTCCAGCATAATCTCTTGAATACTTTGCGCCGTTTGCTCGTCAAGGTTGCCCGTTGGCTCATCCATTAACACACAACTTGGGTCATTCACCAATGCACGCGCTATTGCAACACGCTGGCGCTCGCCTCCGGATAACGCAGACGGCTTATGGCTAGCACGGTCCGCGAGGCCAACTCGTGACAAAATCGCCATCGCGCGCGCTTCGGCATCCTTTCGTTTCAACCCTGCGATCGTTAAAGGCATCGCAACATTTTCTATCGCACTAAATTCGGCAAGCAAGTGGTGAAATTGATAGACAAAGCCCATATAACGGTTACGTAAACGCGTCACCTCTTTGTTTGATGCCTTCGAAAAGTCTAAACCACACAATTGAATATTACCGGATGTTGGCGTATCTAAACCTGCCAAAATATTCAATAGACTAGTTTTACCTGCACCCGAACTCCCCACAACCCCAACAGATTCACCGGCCGCCAATCGAAAATCCAAGCCTTCAAAAATACTGATACGGCTGACGCCATCATCATAAACCTTGCTTACGCTGTGCGCATCGATAACTAGCTGACCGGAGCGCACTCCTGCCTCAGCAACCTTATTCATAACGCAAGGCCTCAGCAGGCTGAACTCGCGATGCTTTCCAAGCCGGATACAATGTTGCGAGTAAGCTCAAGATTAACGACACACCAGAGATCATTACGACATCGTCGATTCGCAACTCGGAGGGTAACTTGCTGATAAAATAAACATCTGGGCTTAGAAACTGCATCTTCAGTACGGCCTCAACAAACCCAATAATTTCCGCGACATTTAAAGCCAGCAAAACCCCAAGCACCGTGCCGATAAACGTACCGACAACACCAATATAGGCGCCCTGTACAATAAAGATCGCCATGATGGCCTGAGGGCTCGCGCCCATGGTCCGAAGAATGGCTATATCTGGTTTTTTATCAGTGACGACCATGACCAATGTAGAAATAATATTAAAGGCGGCGACCGCAACGATCACCATCAACAAGAGAGCAATCATTGTTTTTTCCATACGAATCGCTTCGAATAAATTTCCGTGCGTGCGCGTCCAGTCAACACTGTAATAGGTATCATCTAATTCCGCTGCGAGTTGCCGAGAAACCAATGGCGCATCAAATAAATCATTCATTTTCAAGCGAACGCCGTGCACCTCCCCCTTCATGCGCAATACTTTTGCTGCATCTTCAAGGTGGATGAGTGCCAATTGTCCATCTACTTCAGCCCCTACGCTGAAAATTCCCACAACGGTAAAGCGTTTCAACCGAGGAAAAACACCCGCAGGAGTTAGAGAAGCTTCAGGTAACACAACTGTAATTTTGTCGCCCATACTTAAGCGCAGCTGCCTCGCGAGTATATTTCCAATGATAATATTGAACGCGCCACTCTCTAGGGCCTCTAAACTGCCCTGCAGCATATGATCGGCGATTATTGATACCTGTGGCTCTTCATTTGGTAGCACACCATTTAACTGAACACCCTGCACTAAGCCTTGTCCAGTCATCATGCCTTGCGCTTGAATAAAGGGCGCTGCCGCCAATACATCAGGGTGCGCAGTGACCTGATCATCAATGCTTTGCCAGTCTTCAAGACTTGCATAAGGCTTAATCAGTGCATGTGGCACCATACCTAAAATTCGTTGTTTAAGCTCACGATCGAATCCATTCATCACGGAAAGCACCGTAATTAACAACGCAACACCAATCACCATGCCCACCATGGAAATAAGTGAAATAAATGCTATAAAATGATTTCGTCGCTTTGCGGAGGTATAGCGAAAACCGATTCTGGTAGGGTACATCTTTATCATGCGCGAATTAAAACACATGTCTCATGGTACGAACAGCAATTGTCGGCGAAGCATGCAAAGCTTTGCTTTAATTAAGGAACACACAACTTCTAGGTAACGCTATGCTAAGCCATCCACTTCATTTGAGCTTACTGGTCTTCGCGTTTATTCTGTCACAGAAAACATTCGCGCAAACCATAAAAATTGGTATCGGCCAACAAGCCATTGCCAAACAAGAAATTCAGCGGCCTAGTCGTGGAGACACTAAAACGCTTGTGCATGAAGAGTTTGGCGAACCCTTAAAAAGAATCGAAGCAACTGGCCAACCGCCGATCTCATCATGGGAGTATGAAGATTTTAACGTTTATTTCGAATCTAATCAGGTTATTCATAGCGTGCTTAAACACCGCCCTAAACAAACTAAAGAATAATAGATAAGCAAGGTTAAACATGGCGAATCAACGAATTATTGCCGCCTTGGCGCAAGTTAATGAAATCATTCTTGGCAAAGAACACGAAGTGCGGCTTGCCCTGTCATGTCTGCTTGCAAGAGGTCATTTATTAATTGAAGACATCCCAGGTATGGGTAAAACCAGCCTATCCAATGCACTCGCATTAACAACGGGACTTTTGTATAAACGTGCCCAATTTACAAGCGACATGTTACCTAGCGATCTACTTGGCACAAATATTTTTGACAGAAACTCTGGACAATTTAGCTTTGAAGAAGGCCCTGTCTTTACGCAAATATTGTTAGCGGATGAGATCAACAGAGCACCGCCAAAATCACAAAGCGCCCTGCTTGAAGCAATGGAAGAGCAGCAAGTATCACTTGGCGGAGAAACGCGTGTTCTCGATCAGCCGTTTTTTGTGATCGCAACACAGAACCCGAGCGAGCAAGCCGGCACTTACCCTTTACCCGAATCACAGTTGGATCGATTCATGATGCGAATCAGTTTAGGTTACCCCAGTGCCGAAGCTGAAAAAACCTTATTGTCTGGCAAAAAACGCCGAGATCTCCTGAAAATGCTGACGCCAGTACTAAACCAAGACGCGGTATTGGCATTACAACAAGAAGTTCAGCGGGTAAATGCGAGTAAAGCACTCATTGACTATTTATATCGACTGGTTTCTGCAACCCGAGCACACGCGCAATGCCATGGCCTCTCGCCGCGCGGAGCCGAAGCCGTGTTAGACGCAGCGAAAGCCTGGGCTTTTATCGATGGACGGTCACACGTGATTCCAGATGATATTCAAGTGGTTTTCCCGCATGTAGCGGACCATCGTTTAGGCCCAAGCACGCAGGGGAAAACCCTACATAGCTCAGAAATCCTAAAGACCGTTACGGTGATTTAAGGTCGCAAAACCAAGCCTAGATTCGACACGTAAATATACATATCTAGCGATTAATTTCTAATATGAGATTGATTAATCAAATCAATCCTACCCACCGCTACATCATGTTAGAATCATCGCCACTTTAATGTCCATGATGCTTTTTTACACTTTTGAGGTTGTATAATGAGTGAAGCGAAACACAGCAAATTACTAATTCTTGGGTCTGGCCCGGCTGGTTATACAGCTGCCGTGTATGGCGCACGTGCAAATTTAAATCCTGTGGTTATTACTGGCATACAGGCCGGTGGTCAGTTGACGCAAACCACCGATGTAGACAATTGGCCCGGTGACGTAGAAGGCTTACAAGGGCCTGATCTAATGGCGCGTATGCAACAACATGCAGAGCGCTTTGAAACTGAAATCGTATTTGATCACATCAACAAAGCGGACCTTAATCAACGCCCGTTTCGTCTGACTGGTGATTCGGGCGAATATACCTGCGATTCTCTGATTATTTCGACAGGAGCCTCGGCGCAATACCTTGGTCTCGACTCTGAAGAAAAATTTTCTGGGAAGGGCGTAAGTGCCTGCGCAACCTGTGACGGTTTCTTTTATCGCAACCAAACGGTTGCAGTCATTGGTGGTGGAAACACTGCAGTAGAAGAAGCACTTTACTTATCCAACATTGCTAAAGAAGTGATATTGGTCCATCGGCGAGATTCATTGCGCTCGGAAAAAATTCTCCAAGACAAAATTTTTGAAAAAGCAAAGAATGGTAATATTCGTATTGAATGGAACCATACCCTTGATGAAATTCTCGGTGATGACGCAGGCGTAACAGGCATGCGTATTAAAAGCACCAAAACAGGGGAAGCGAAAGACATTGACCTAATGGGTGTATTTATCGCTATTGGTCACAAGCCAAATACAGATCTCTTTCACGATCAACTTGAGATGGAAAATGGCTATATAACCATTCAATCAGGTTTATCTGGTGGCGTCACACAAACAAGCGTACCGGGTGTTTTCGCCGCCGGCGACGTGACTGATCAGGTTTATCGTCAAGCAATTACGTCCGCTGGTTTTGGCTGCATGGCGGCGTTAGATGCTGAGAAGTTTCTGGATGACCTCGAAGTATAGAGAATCTAACTTTGCTAGTGTGAGTTCCGCTACTCACACTAGCGTCTATCTCAGCGCTACCATCTTCCCAAAATTCTATTATGAGCATGCTTCCCTGGCTAAGGCCTGAAGACCCGTTCCCCTCTTGCGAGGGCGCATTAGATGATCCGAACGGCTTGCTCGCTGCGGGCGCCGATTTGTCTAGCCAGCGCCTCCTCCAAGCCTACAAACAGGGCATCTTTCCGTGGTTTAATGAAGGCCAACCAATTCTTTGGTGGTCACCTAACCCTCGCTGCGTGCTTATTCCTGATGAAGCGCACCGATCCCGCTCTTTACGCAAATTTATCCGCAAATCGTCGCTATCGCTTAGTTTTAACCAACATTTTCAGGAAGTGATCACCCATTGCGCTCGCGCAGAGCAAGAGAGCGATGGCTGGATTACTGACGACATGATTGACGCTTATCGTTACCTTCATAAGCTGGGTCATGCTCACTCTTTAGAGGTAAGGCAAGATGGTGAATTGGCAGGCGGTCTTTACGGTTTAGCTATCGGCAAAGTTTTTTTTGGAGAGTCGATGTTCTCACTTCGCCCGAATACCTCTAAAGTCGCTTTTGCTGCCCTGAGTGAGCAACTTATGCGATGGGGCTTCAAATTGATCGATTGCCAAGTAGAGAATGATCACCTAATGTCCTTGGGCGCTCGAAAAATTGATCGGCATGACTTTTTAGCTATGCTAACTGAATATACAGAGGACACCTCATCACTTGTGTCATGGCAGTTTGATGAGGATATTTTGAACGTTATCAGCCAGCCTTAAATTTAAATAACCTTGAGAGAGTATGTAATACATGAGCAACTTACAGACTCTGGTGTTTTATGCCACGCCTGAGCATGACTGCAGCTATTTAGCCGACAAACAAGCCACCACGATTTTTGTCGACCCAAAAGCTAAAGTCGATCTTGATATTTATACTCAGCTATCAAATTTAGGTTTTCGTCGCAGCGGCAACCATTACTACCGCCCTCATTGTAAAGCTTGCAATGCCTGCATTCCTATACGCATTCCGGTAACAACATTCCGGCCGAGTCGCAGCCAGAAGCGAATTCTTAAGCTAAATAAAAACGTTGAAGTGCGCCTGATGAGTGCCGACTTCCATGAAGATCACTACTTAATCTATGAAAAATATATTCACATACGCCATGCCGATGGCGATATGTTTCCTCCGAGCAGAGAACAGTACCGTTCTTTTCTTATTGAAGGCCCCTCGATAACCCGTTTTGCTGAATTCTCGTTAAATGGGCAAGTCATTGGCGTTGCCGTCGTCGACATACTGATCGATGGCTATTCAGCTATCTACACTTTTTTCGACCCTGACTATGCGCACCTTAGTTTGGGGACTTATGCCATTCTCTGGCAAATCCAAGCTGCAAAAGAGAAAACTCTGCCGTTCCTCTATCTCGGTTACTTCATAAAGGCCTGCACAAAGATGTCCTATAAAACAGCATTCAAACCTTTCGAAGCCCACATTGAGAACACATGGCTCAATGAGGAAGCCATGCAGAAATTAGTGGATATCAAAGTTTTACCCTAAGAATCGAACTGATAAGGGAATCAACTTTGCCAATTGCCTGCGATTCAGGCAGAATGTCGCTCTTTTGAGCAACTGCCATTATGTGGCGGCTAAATTTTCGGGCAAAATCTGTGCTCGAGTACAGATTTGATGAGGTTATGCACTAGATGGCAAAAGAAGATGTCATTGAAATGGAAGGTACCATCGTAGACACCCTTCCAAACACAATGTTTCGCGTTGAACTTGAAAATGGTCACGTCGTGACCGCCCATATTTCAGGAAAAATGCGTAAAAATTATATTCGTATTTTAACAGGCGACAAGGTTAAGGTGGAAATGACGCCATATGATCTTACCAAAGGCCGCATTACCTACCGGGCACGCTAACTGGTCCACGTTAGATTAAATAGCGACCATGCTAGATGCAAAAAAGGGGCTGATGCCCCTTTTTATTTAGGATCGCTTCAGCGACGATGTCCAAAGCCAAACTAATTAGGCCGATTCCGGTTCTTTCTCATATTCAAATGCCAACTTACCCTTCTGCATTCGAATATGCACATCACCGCCTTCAGATAAGCTACCGAATAGAATTTCCTCAGCAAGCGGTTTCTTCACTTCGTCCTGAATCAGTCGCGCCATCGGACGGGCACCCATTTTGTCATCGTATCCTTTCTCTGCCAGATAAGCCTTCACATCTTCATCAACATGCAGAACGACGCGTTTGTCGTCTAGTTGAGCTTGCAGCTCGGTTAGGAACTTATCTACAACGTAACACACAGTGTCTCGTGACAACGATGCAAACTGAATAATACTATCCAATCGGTTCCGGAATTCAGGGGTAAACAACTTATTGAGAGTTTCCATACCATCTGTTCTATGATCTTGCTCACTGAACCCTATTGAGCGACGGCTCATTTGCTCGGCGCCTGCATTCGTTGTCATCACCAACACGACATGGCGAAAGTCCGCTTTACGACCATTGTTATCCGTTAGCGTACCGTGATCCATTACCTGCAGAAGCAAGTTAAACACTTCAGGATGTGCTTTTTCGATCTCATCCAACAGCAATATGCAATGAGGGTGTTTATTGACCGCTTCCGTCAACAAACCACCCTGGTCATACCCTACATAACCAGGTGGGGCACCGATCAAGCGACTAACCGTATGGCGCTCCATATATTCGGACATGTCAAATCGAACCAACTCAACACCCATAACTTTTGAAAGCTGCTTAGTCACTTCTGTTTTACCAACACCAGTTGGGCCAGAAAATAAGAACGCACCATCTGGTTTCTCAGGAGATTTGAGACCTGCACGCGCTAACTTAATCGCAGTTGATAACGACCCAATCGCTTCATCCTGACCAAACACCACCATTTTCAAGTCTCGTTCAATGTTCTTCAACATGTCTTTATCGGATGAAGACACATTACGCGGCGGAATACGTGCGATCTTTGCAACCACATCTTCAATCATTTGAACGTTGATGACTTTTTTACGTTTCGCTTCTTGCTTCAAACGCTGGCTTGCCCCAGCTTCATCGATCACATCTATCGCCTTATCCGGCATATGACGGTCAGTGATGTAACGATCAGCCAGCTCAGCGGCGGCACGGAGCGCTTTATCCGTGTATTTCAGCTCGTGATGCTTTTCAAATTGAGGCTTCAACCCTTTTAATATTCGAAAGGTGTCTTCCACATCTGGCTCGTTGACATCTATTTTCTGAAAACGACGTGCCAATGCACTGTCTTTCTCGAATATGCCTCTAAATTCAGAGAACGTTGTTGAACCAATGCAACGAACTTCGCCCGAACTTAATAAAGGTTTTAACAAGTTCGACGCGTCCATAACGCCCCCGGAAGCAGACCCTGCACCAATTATGGTATGGATTTCATCAATAAAAAGAATTGCATGGTCTCGTTTTTTTAGTTCAGCTAGCAGCGTTTTAAATCGCTTTTCGAAATCGCCGCGATATTTTGTACCCGCCAATAAGGCGCCCAAGTCGAGAGAGTAAACTTCGGCATCGGCAATAATATCTGGCACCTCGCCTTCAACAATTTTCTTCGCCAAACCTTCTGCGATGGCGGTTTTACCAACGCCAGCTTCACCAACAAGCAATGGATTATTTTTTCGACGGCGAGACAGGATTTGCACGACTCGCTCGACTTCCAGTTCCCGACCGATTAGCGGGTCAATTCGTCCTTGCGCGGCTACCTCGTTGAGGTTAGTCGCAAAGCTGTTGAGAGG
The DNA here is from genome assembly GCA_913020245.1 of uncultured Oleiphilus sp. GTDB lineage: Bacteria > Pseudomonadota > Gammaproteobacteria > Pseudomonadales > Oleiphilaceae > PZPK01. The sequence continues at coordinate 4,354 of CAJWAD010000030.1, read as the reverse complement.
ATCTGTTTGCGGTGATGACTCTATACTATCATCGCTAACTTCCGCATCATTTACTTGATCATCGCTGGTATGCCCAGATACTTTTGAAATACCGTGAGAAATAAAATTTACAACATCAATACGCGCAACGTTTTGCTTTTTTAAGACATAAACGGCTTGGCTCTCTTGCTCACTAAAGATCGCCACTAATACATTCGCACCGGTGACCTCTTTTTTACCTGACGACTGAACGTGAAAAACCGCTCGTTGTAAGACGCGCTGAAACCCAAGGGTTGGCTGCGTCTCGCGTTCTTCGTCATTGCTTGGAATAAGCGGCGTGGTGGAATCGACGAAGTCAGAAAGCTCCTGCCGTAGTCCACTCAGGTCCGCGTTGCACGCGCCCAAAACTTTTAGCGCGGCATCGTTGTCTAACAAAGCTAGTAATAAATGCTCAACGGTCATAAATTCATGCCGTTTTTCTCTGGCATTCTTGAACGCTTCGTTTAACGTTAGCTCTAAGTCTTTACTTAACATGGCTTCGCACCTCAGAAAGTCTCAATATCAATCTACTTCTTGCATTTCACATAGTAAAGGGTGGTCACACTCTTCCGCATACTGGTTGACCTGCGCAACTTTCGTTTCTGCAATATCCTTGGTAAATATTCCACATACGGCTTGTCCTTGTGTGTGAACCGCAAGCATGGTTTGCGTCGCCTGCTCTTCGTTCATCCGGAAAAATCGAACCAAGACCTCGACCACAAAGTGCATAGGCGTAAAGTCATCGTTTAACATCAAAACCTGATATAACGATGGTTGTTTCAAGTCAAGCTTTTCGGGGGCGACCAACATGCCATCGCCAAGATCTGGCATGTTTGGCTCGTCACCGGAGCCTTGATTTAATATTAGTAGAGAATTTAGCAATTTACTCACAACGCAGCATGATTTTGTTTATTTATTCAATACTATGGGCATTGATCGATATTTCAATAGCTTTACGCACATTACGCGTTAATCAGACCGAACGTTACCGAGTATCGCTATTCTCTGTTAACTAGTAAAAAGGGTGTTTTATGCATTAAATACGTTATGTCAACGAGGAACAGATCAACTTTCGCTCGTAAAAACCTTGACAGCTTCGGCCAGTCGATCAAAATCAGACGGGTTAAATTGTGTACGCGTTAAACACGAATAAAAATAAATAGCTATTTTTGCATTAGGCTCTGCGAGCGGCGCAGAGTCGGCAGAAATGCGACACGGGAGTCGAACATGTTCCAAGGTAAAGTTAAGTGGTTCAACAACGCCAAAGGCTATGGATTTATTGTCGAAGATGGCCAAGCGGAAGATTTGTTTGCGCACTTTTCATCAATTGAAATGGAAGGATATAAAACGCTCAAAGCCGGGCAATCCGTCACCTTTGACAAGCAACCCAGCGGCAAAGGAACACATGCTGTAAAAATTTGCTCTGTCGAAACCGCGCATCCTCACAAGGCGGACGCCTCACTAGACGAGGAAGTGATCTCTGTAAATGAACCTGCAAGTCCAGTAAGTCGAGAAGAAGAAATAGCAACTGAGAAAAAGACCAAGGTGGCAGTCTCCTAATACAAGCCGCAAGCCGTCTGTCACGAGCGTATTAACGTGAGGATCGCGGGTTCAGCCAGTGTATTACACACCTCAACTACAAAAGCGGCTTCGCTTACGGTCTGGTAGGTGCTCGCCCGCATCCAGCGAATGCACTTGAAAGCTATCGATCGCGATCTTTAGAGCGCACGGAGCATAGCAGCTCGTCATCAAAAAGTGTTTTTCCATTCAATTGTACTTTACACTTGTCAAAATGATTTAAACGCTTGATAGTCGCTATCATGGCTTCAATACTACTGCTTAACAAACCTTTTCAAGTGCTCTCCCAATTTACAGACAGCGAGGGACGCAGGACCCTCGCTGACTATGTAAAAATGAAAGGGTTTTATCCTGCAGGCAGGCTTGATTATGACTCAGAGGGTTTACTTTTACTCTGCGAGGATGGCCGATTACAAGCGCGCATCGCAGACCCAAAACATAAGCTAATAAAATATTACTGGGTACAAGTTGAGGGTGAAATTTCCGATAATTCGCTCGATGAACTTCGCCAAGGCGTCGCACTGAAAGATGGGATCACCGCCCCTGCGGAAGCAGCACGGATTAATGCACCCAATGCATGGGAGCGCGTACCACCGATCCGCCAGCGACAAAATAGCCCAACTTCTTGGATAAACATAGGTATCAGCGAAGGAAAAAATCGTCAAATTCGGCGAATGACAGCCCATGTAGGCTTTCCAACCTTGCGATTAATTAGGCACAAAATTGGACCGTGGACTATTAATAATATCGCACCGGGGAACTACGGCGAATCGCAAGTATTTTTGCCAGAGAACACGTCAAAAAATAAACAAAACAAAAACCAGTACAGATCGAAAAAGCCATCAAGCAGCCGCAATGAAACTAAGCGCAGCAAACGGAAAAATACGTCATGAAATCAGCAGCTGACGCAGGTAAAAAAAAATAATGATCTGGACACCTCATGCCACCGTTGCCTGCATCGTCGAACGAGACGACAAATTTTTGTTTGTTGAGGAGCATAGCAACAACAAGCGTGTTTTTAACCAACCCGCAGGGCACGTAGAAAAAGATGAATCTGTTTTTGATGCCGCAATACGTGAAACGCTAGAGGAAACGGGTTGGACTATAGTGCTTACTGGATTCGTAGGTTTTTATGTTTACACCGCACCCGAAAATGGGGTTACCTATCATCGATACTGCTTTGTAGGGCGCCCAATTGAACACACACACACCGAACTCGATAAGGGCATAGTGGCAGCGCATTGGTTATCCATTGACGATCTGAAAGTGAGAAAGGACCACTTGCGCAGTCCGCTTGTTTGGAAGTGCTTAGAAGACTATCTAAGTAGACCGAAACTGCCTCTCGATATTATTCACGAGCATCAAGCTTAGCCCCGATCTACATTCGTTTTTTCGCCTCAGCGAGATGATCCGCTATCTCACTGTTTTCGGGCTGAAGCTTTAGCGCTTTTTCTAAGTAGGGTAGACCTTTATCGCGCTGACCAAACTTAAACAGGGCCCAGCCGTAACTATCGAGCACCGCAGGATTCTCCGGAGCCGCCTCGACCGCTTGTTCAAGCAGAGCCAAGGCACGTCGGTCATTTTGCTCAAAATAAATCCAACCCAAGTTATTCAACGCTGCCGATGCGTTAGGCTGTAACTGGAGTACTTTTTCGTACAACGCTTGCGCGCCTGATACATCGCCATCTTGGTGCTTATCCATCGCAACAAACAACATTGCCGAAGAGCTATCAGGGTATGCCGCAATCCACTCGGTTAATAAGGCTGATCTGGCCGCAGCGTCTCCTTTGCTTCCCAAGACTCGAAAAAGTTTTTCCGCCGCCACAGCAGGCTGATCGGCTTCCCATGCAAGACGATACTGCGTTTCTGCCTCGCTTAAATTACGCTGTGTCAACGCTAAGTCACCTCTAAGAACCGCGGTTAAACTTCGATCCGCGGCCGATTGAGCTAACTGACTTAACAATTTCTCTGCCTCTTTCGTATTACCTGAGCGAATTTCAATTTCGATCAATAAGCCAAGAATACGCGAATTATTAGGCTCCTCTACAACCAAAGGTGCGACCAGCTTCCTGGCCGTTTCAAAGGCATTTTGGCGCAATGAAAACACAGCGTGACGGTAGTTAATACTTCTCATAAACCGATTTAAGGTTGTTTGATCAGGATCCTCATGCTGCGGTTCTGCAGTCTCATATAACTGCGTGACGCGCGGATAGTCTTGCGCATTTGCCGCTAACTTCATTAACACCATCGTGGGCGCCAACACTTCACCAGATTTTGAAAGCGTATTTAATTTAGCTTCAGCTGTTTCTTGGCCACTTTCTAAGCGGATGCCTTCGTAAAGCCCCTCATAGCCACTAAACGAAGCTGGAAAACTTTCCACTAACTCAGTGAATACTTTCACGGACATTTCAGCATCGCTTGCTGCCAAGGCTGCACGCCCCTTGGCAAACATCATATTTTGCTTATCTTTTTCACGTGGCGCGTAGGAAATAGCTTTATCTAGGTATGCAATCGCTGGCTTGAAATTTTCTTTGGAGGCATTATATAAACCGGCTACCGCATTCGCACCAAAGCTTTCAGGATCTGTTTTCAATGCATTATCAAGCACACTTTGCGCTGATGATTGTTGCCCTATACGTTCGAAGTAGCGCACATTATCGGTAAGAACCTGACGATCTGTTGGTGCCAACTTAAATGCTTCATCAAGCGCAGTTTTCTCTTGTCCGCTGTCTTTCAAAATCGTTCGATAATAATTAGC